>CAZIFT010000013.1:0-29008 GCA_964538395.1 uncultured Muribaculaceae bacterium | reverse complement strand
GGAGGCGCGAAAAAGGCTGGCCAGATGGCCAGCCTTTTTCGTGCCCGGAGCCGGGCTCGAACCGGCACGTCTTTAAGGGACATTGGATTTTGAGTCCAACGCGTCTACCAATTCCGCCATTCGGGCATGCGAATTTGGAGAGCGACAAAGGTAAATAAAAATTGGACATAATCAAAACTGCTTCTAACTTTGTAGATTATGCCCTTTTGACAGGAGGGCGCACCGTTACGCGAGACAGAAAAGACATGGCGGAAATAACTATAGAACACGAAGGAAAGGTCCTGAGCAGGGTCTATTCCGGAGAAAGACTGGCGGAGGCCGCCGGATATGTCAGAGACTATCCGGCCGTGTATCTGGTCTATGACAAGAGCATAGAACCGATGGTCGCCAATCTCCGCGGTCTGGACAACATCCGGGCCTCCAGAGCCATAGAGGCCACCGAAGACGACAAGTCCATAGACACGGTCATGGACCTGTGCTCATGGCTGCTGGGCGAAGGCGCCGACCGCAGCTCCTTCCTGCTGGCTGCCGGCGGCGGCATAACCACCGACATAGCCGGCTTCGCCGCATCCATATTCAAGAGAGGCATACGCTTCGGCTACATCCCCACCACCCTCCTCTCCCAGGTGGACGCATCCATAGGCGGAAAGACCGGAGTCAACTTCGCCGGCCTCAAGAACATGATCGGGACCATCCGCCAGCCGGAATTCACCTACGAATGTCCCGAGGTCCTGGAAACCCTGCCCTACAGAGAATTCCGCGGCGGCTCTGCCGAGATGCTCAAGACCTTCATCATCGACGACAGGGGCGGAAACTACGAAAAGGCCGTCCGAGTTCTGGCCGGAATCCACGCCTCGTCCGACAGACCCGCCGCCATAGCCGCGCGCAGGGGCGAACTGCTCGCCCTGATCCATGCCGCCGCCGCGGTGAAGGCCGGAGTGGTGGGCCGCGACCAGTTCGAAAAAGGCGAGCGCAGGAAACTGAACCTCGGCCACACCTTCGCCCACGCCATAGAAAAAGAATCCGGCTACAGCATATCCCACGGAGAAGCCGTGGCTGTGGGCATGGTCATGGCGGCCGCCCTTTCCGACCGTCTGGGCCTCACCGACGGCACCCTCGCCGAACGTCTCAGACTGGACTTCGCCTCCTGCGGACTCCCGGTCGACTGCCCCTACGGCAAAGACGCCCTCGCGGCCGCCATGGAAAAGGACAAAAAGGCCGAAAACGGAACAATGCACTTCGTGCTGATGAAAGGAATCGGCGAAGTGATCATCAAAGACATGAAAGTGAGCGAAGCTCTATGATTTGCACTACCATACAGAACAGGTCCCTGGAAGAGATCTTCGAAATCATCGAGAGACCGGAAATAGAGATGGCCGAAATCCGGCTTGACCGCTGCGACCTCACCGGCGACGAGATCGGCGAGCTCTTCGAGGGCGCCGACATCCCCCTTGTGGCCACCTGCAGGATATCCTCCACTATGGACGCCGCCGAAGCCGAGGCCCGGCTGCTCAAGGCCGTCCAGTCCGGCGCGGCCTATGTGGACATAGAAATTGAAGCCCCCTCCATGATGTCCAAGCGCATCCGCCGCGAGGCCGGCGAATACGGCACCGTCCTCATCCGCTCCTGGCACGATTTCGAGGGGACCGATTCCCCCGAAGCCCTCAGGGCCCTTGCCGAGAAATGCCTGCACCTCGGCGCAGGAATAGCCAAGATAGTCACCACCGCCCACAGTCAGGACGACGTCGCCAGAGTCATGTCGCTCTATGACAAGTTCGAGCCCGGCACGCTGCTGGCCTTCTGCATGGGCGAAGAAGGAAAGGAATCCCGTCTCGAATGCCTCAGAAGAGGCGCGCCATATACCTATGCGGCCATGAACGCCGAAGAGGCCGCCGCACCGGGTCAGTGGCCGGCCGAAGAAATCTACAGGGCGGTCTATGGCGACCGCACCCCCGCCGGCGGTGAACTTCTCACCATGCCCTCGTCCAAAAGCTTCGCGCAGAGGGCGATAGTGGCCGCGTCCATGGCAGGCGGCGTTTCTACCCTTTCAGGATACACCCCCTGCGGCGACAGCGAGTCCGCCATAGCCGCCATGAAGAGCCTCGGAGCCGAAATCGCAAGAAAGGACGACGTGCTGACCGTCAAGGGCATAGCCGCCGCTCCGAAATGCTCGGACATCTCTGAAATCCACACCGGCGAGTCCGGCTTCCTCACCAGGATGACGGCCCCGCTGCTCGCGGTCATAGGCCGCGGACCGGTCCGCATCACCGGAGAGAAGTCGCTGATAGGCAGGCCTTTGAAGGGCGCAAGAGAAATAATGGGCGCCTTCGGGGCAGTGATATCCACAGAGGACGGGGCCGCATCGGTCGGAGTGCCGTTCTCGGTGAAGGGCCCCCTCCGCACCGGCCACACCGAAATCTCCGGCAAAGACGGCTCGCAGCTCGTTTCCGGGCTTATGGCCGCGCTTCCCCTTGAGGACGGCGACAGCGAAGTCTATATCGACAGCCCCAAGAGCATCCCGTATCTCTTCATAACCATGGACGTGCTGAAGAAATTCGGAATCCGCATCTCCAGCGAGATGGAGGGCGGCGAGGAGTTCATCCAGACCAGAGACTGGGGCCTGTGCGACGGCATAAACGTGAAGATAAAGGGCGGACAGAGATATGCCCCCGCCGAGATGAGGATAGAGGCCGACTGGAGCTCAGCGGCCCCGTTCATGGTGGCCGGCGCCATATTCGGCGGAGCCGACCTGGCCGGGCTGGACACTTCCTCCCTGCAGGCCGACCTCTCCGTCATGGACATACTGGCCCAGGCCGGAGCGAGCATATCCCAGGAGGACGAGAGCGGCATAATCCATGTCCGCAAGGCTCCTCTCACCGGCTTTGACACCGACGCCTCCAACTGCCCCGACCTTTTCCCCGTCATCGCCGTGCTGGCCGCCTTCTGCGAGGGCACAAGCCGGATTTCCGGAGTGGGAAGGCTCGCGTCCAAGGAGAGCGACAGAGGCAGGGCGATAACCGAAATGCTGACTGCGATGGGTGTCCACGCCGCAATCAAGGGCGATGTGCTGGAAATATCGGGCATGCCTCTTGCACGCAGAATCCTCCTCGGCAGGCTGCTGAAGGGCGGCAGATACACCTCCAGCCGCGACCACCGCATGGTGATGGCCCTGGAGATAGCCTCTCTCGGAGCCGACGCCCCCATAGAGATAGACGACACCGCATGCGTGGCGAAGTCTTTCCCGGACTTCATGAGCATGTTTGACAAATTCAGAAATTAGGATGGACACATTCGGAAGAAAATTCAGAGTCTCCATTTTCGGCGAGTCCCACGGCAATGCCATAGGCGTGGTCCTCGACGGCGTGCAGCCCGGTCTGGAACTGGGAGCCGACGACTTCATGAAAGATATCCTGCGCCGCAAGAGCGGAGGCAAGGGCACCACCCCCAGAATCGAGGACGACGAGCCCGAAATACTGAGCGGGGTCTATGAAGGCCACACCACCGGAGCGCCGCTTGCCGTGATATTCCGCAACAGGAACACCCGTTCCTCGGACTACAAGCTCTTCAACGACGTGCCCCGTCCGGGCCATGCCGACTACACCGCCAGCATCAAGTGGCTGGATTTCAACGACCCCAGGGGCGGCGGACACTTTTCCGGACGCCTGACCCTTCCGATAGTCGCGGCGGGAGTCGTGGCCAAGAAGATGATAGGCTGCAGCGTGAACGCTCAGCTTGTGGAAGTGGGCGGAGTGAGCCGCGCCGAGGCCCTTGCGGGCATGGACGAGAAGGCTCTTCCGGACGGCGGAATTGAGGAAAAGGACAGCCTGAGCGATTCCGAAATATGGGGAAAGGTGCTTGACGAGGCCCTGAGGGAGAAGGATTCCGTGGGCGGAATAGTCGAGTGCAGGGCGGAAGGCGTGCCCGCCGGACTGGGCGAGCCCTTCTTCGACTCGGTGGAGTCGCTCGTGTCCCATGCCATATTCTCCATCCCGGGAGTCCGCGGAATAGAGTTCGGAGACGGCTTCGGCGCCGCCCGGATGAAGGGTTCCGAGCACAACGACCCGTTCGACAAGATAACCGGCGACAATCTCAGCCTCCATGTCAATGTCCGTCCCTCCAAGAACGGAGCCGGCGGAGTGAACGGGGGCATCACCAACGGCAGCCCCGTGGTGTTCAGGGTGGCCTTCAAGCCCACCTCCAGCATAGGCAGGCCGCAGACCACCTTCAATTTCGCGACCGGAAAGCTCACCTCTCTGGAGATACCGGGCAGGCATGACGCCTGCATAGCGCTGAGGACGCCGGTGATAGTGGAGGCCATGACGGCCATAGTCCTGGCGGACCTCACAAGACTTATATGACATTATGGACGCATCTGAGGAAAACAAGATAATAAAGGAGTTCACCTCCCAGGAATACAGGGAAGGCTTCGTCACGGAGATAGAGCAGGAATACGTCCCCAAAGGTCTCAGCGAAGACATAATCAGGACCATATCCGGCATCAAGCATGAGCCGCAGTGGCTGCTGGACTTCCGCCTGGACGCCTACCGGAAATGGTCAGGAATGACCATGCCCCGCTGGGGACATCTGGACCTTCCCGAGATTGACTATCAGGACATTATCTACTATGCTGCCCCCAAAAAGGACAAGGACCGGCCCAAGGAGATAGACCCCGAGCTGGAGAAGACCTTCGACAAGCTGGGCATTCCCATCGGGGAGCGCAAGGCCCTGGCCGGAGTGGTGGCGGTGGACGCCATATTCGACTCCGTGTCGGTGGCCACCACATTCCGCAAGTCCCTGGCAGAGAAGGGCATAATCTTCTGCTCCTTCTCCGAGGCCGTCAGGGAGCACGGCGACCTGGTGCGCAAGTATCTCGCCTCCGTGGTGCCCGCCGGCGACAACTATTTCGCCGCGCTCAACTCCGCGGTGTTCAGCGACGGCTCGTTCTGCTACATCCCCAAGGGCGTCAAGTGCCCCATGGAGCTGTCCAGCTATTTCCGCATCAACGCCGCCGGAACCGGACAGTTCGAGAGGACTCTGATAGTCGCGGACGAGGGCTCTTCGCTCAGCTATATGGAAGGCTGCACCGCCCCGATGAGGGACGAGAACCAGCTCCATGCAGCAGTGGTGGAGATAGTGGTGGAGAAGGACGCCGACGTGAAATATTCCACGGTGCAGAACTGGTATCCGGGCGACGCCAACGGACGCGGCGGAATCCTCAACCTCGTGACCAAGAGGGGAATATGCAAGGGCAGCGGCGCCCATCTGAGCTGGACTCAGGTGGAGACCGGCTCGGCCATAACATGGAAATACCCCTCCACCATACTCAAGGGCGACTATTCCTCGTCGGAGTTCTATTCCGTGGCCGTCACCAATAACTACCAGCAGGCGGACACCGGCACCAAGATGATCCATGTGGGACGCGGCACAAAGAGCCGCATAGTCAGCAAGGGCATCTCCGCCGGGCACAGCCAGAACAGCTACAGGGGTCTGGTGAAGATGGGACCGGGGGCCTATGGCGCCAGAAATTTCTCCCAGTGCGACAGCCTGCTCATAGGCTCGAACTGCGGAGCGCACACCTTCCCCGACATAAAGAGCTCCAACCCCACCGCCACGGTGGAGCATGAGGCCACCACCTCCAAGATCAGCGACGACCAGCTCTTCTACTGCAACCAGAGGGGCATATCCCCGAAGGACGCCGTGGGCCTGATCGTGGGCGGATATTCGCAGGAGGTGCTGAGCCGCCTGCCCATGGAATTTGCGATCGAGGCGCGCAAGCTGCTCTCTGTATCGCTCGAAGGTTCAATAGGTTAGCGGCGCATGAACATCATAGACATAATATCCGCGGCTCTGGGCCTCACGGTCGTCGTGCTCGCCGGCCGCAGGTCGAAATACAATTTCTGGGTGGGATATGCCTATAACATATTCCTCTTCATGCTGTTCTGGAAGCAGAGGCTGTTCGCCGCGATGATCCTCCAGCCGGTGGCCTTCGCCATAAACATGTTCGGCCACTGGAGATGGACCCATCCGCGCTCGGAAGAGCGCAGCGGCGAGGACGGTCTGCTGAAGGTTTCGGCCCTCGGACTGCGTCAGGTTGCGCTTCTGCTGGCGGCGGTGGCCGTTTTCGGAGCGCTTTGGGGCTATGTCCTCAAGACCTGGACATCCGACCCTCTGCCCTGGCTGGACTCATATGTGCTTATGCTCACCTTTCTGGCCCAGTATCTCTCGGCGCAGAAGAAGTGGGAGTGCTGGATAGTGTGGCTTGTGGTGAATGTCTGCAACATGACGCTTTATCTGAAGTCGGGTCTCGTGTTCATGCCCATGGTCAGCGCGCTTTACCTGATCAACGGCGTATGGTCACTTTACAGTTGGAAAAAATCTTACGAAAATGAGCGATAACATACTCTTGAAAATAGAAAATCTCCATGCCGGGGTCGCCGGAAAGGAAATCCTGAAAGGCGTGGACCTGGAGATAAAGAAGGGAGAGATCCATGCGGTGATGGGCCCCAACGGTGCCGGAAAGAGCACTCTGATGTCGGTCCTCACCGGCAAGCCCGAATACACGGTGACCGAGGGCTCGGCTACTTTCATGGGCCGCGACCTGCTGGCCATGAAGCCCGAGGAGAGGTCCTGGGCCGGGCTGTTCATGTCGTTCCAGTATCCGGTGGAGATCCCCGGAGTCACCATAAGCAGCTTCATCCGCACGGCCATAAACGCCAAGAGGGCCGCCGCCGGGCTTGAGGACATCAAGGCCGCCGACTTCCTCAAGCTGATGAGGGAGAAGATGGCTTTCGTGAAGATGAAGCCGGAGTTCGCCAAGAGGGAGGTTAACGTGGGATTCTCGGGCGGCGAGAAGAAGAGGAATGAAATCTTCCAGATGGCCATGCTGGACCCCGTGCTCTCCATTCTGGACGAGACCGACAGCGGTCTGGACGTGGACGCGCTCAAGATAGTGGCCGACGGAGTGAACGTGCTGCACACTCCGGAGAAGGCCTCCATCATAATCACCCATTACCAGAAGCTGCTGAAATATATCGTCCCCGACACTGTCCATGTGCTCAAGGACGGAAAGATAATAGTCTCGGGCGACAAGTCGCTCGTGGACGACATCGAGGCCAGGGGCTTCGACCAGTTTTAGACGCTTGCGATGATAGACTACGGACATTATATCGATGAGCCGGTGCCCTCGGGCGAGGGTGTCGTCACGGTGGGCCCCGGAGAGAGGCTGGAGGACGTGTTCATTCTCCGTCCCGGCTGCTCCGCCCTGCCATATGACCGGATAGTGGCCATGGAAGGGGCCGAGGTCAGGGTCTGCGTCATTGTCATGCCCGGGACCGACGCCGAAGTGCCTCTGCGAGTGGACCTTGCGGGGGAGAACGCTTCCGTGAAGCTCGGCGGGGCCTATCTGTGCGGAGGCAGGGAGACCGTCTCCTTCCGCACCGAGCTGCGCCACAGGGTGGGGCATTGCGTCTCGGACCAGCTGTTCAACGGCATAGCCGGAGGCGACGCCCATGCGGAGTTCCACGGCAGGATCGTGGTCGCGCCCGACGCGCAGAAGACGGAGGCCTATCAGACCAACCACAACATAGTGGTCTCGGACACGGCCAGGGTGGACACTAAGCCGCAGCTTGAGATCTATGCCGACGATGTGAAGTGCACTCACGGAGCCACCGTGGGCAGCCTGAACGCCGACGAGCAGTTCTATATGAGGTCGCGCGGCATCCCCGAGAAGGAGGCCAGGATTCTGCAGATGATATCCTTCATAACTCCGGTGCTGGAGATGATTTCCGACCCGGGACAGAGGGAGGAGGTCGCGGCCGAGATTGAGAAAAACATCAGAGCGATATGATCACCCGTCCCAATGTGAAGATAAATCTCGGGCTGGATGTCCTGAGGAAGAGGCCGGACGGATATCACGACATAGACACGCTTTTCGTGCCTTATTTCCGCATATGCGACACTCTCGAAATCGTGCCCGGAGACGCGTGGAGCGAGACTTCGGCGTCGATTGCGGAGCGCTATGACCACAGCTCGCAGATCGCCCAGGCCGTGTCGGACGACGGCAGGGTGATGGTGACGGTGGCCCGCCGGGAGGGGGTGGACTGGGATCCGCTTTCGGACCTCACGGTGAAGGCCTACAGGCTTCTGGCCGCGGATTTCGAGCTGGGTCCGGTGAAGATTTATCTGGAGAAGAACGCTCCCGTGGGGGCGGGGCTCGGCGGCGGGTCTGCCGACGGCGCCTTTGCCCTGCGCATGCTGAGCGGGATGTTTTCGCTCGGGCTTTCCGACGACAGGCTTGCGGAATATGCCTCGCGTCTGGGAAGCGACTGCGCCTTCTTCGTTTACAATGTCCCGATGACGGGCGAGGGCCGCGGGGAGATTCTGCGTCCCTATGCGCTGCAGGGATTTGACTATGGCCAGGAGGGAAGCGGCTTCAGCTACAGGGTGGAGGTCGCGGTGCCCGTCGGGGTGAGCGTGTCCACGGCGGAGGCCTACAGGGGCATAACGCCCGCGGAGCCTTCGGAGCCTCTGAAGCGGAGGCTGGCGAGGCCTGTGGCCGAATGGAAGGATGTGCTGAAAAATGATTTTGAGGCGACGGTTTTCCGGGCACATCCGGAGCTGGCGCCGTTCAAGGCCTCGATCTATGACAGCGGAGCGGTCTATGCGTCCATGTCGGGCAGCGGCTCCGCCATGTTCGGGATATATGAAGTGTAAGAGATTATGCATCACGAGATTGTAATAAAGGATCTGGGCGACCTGGACAGGGCTGCCGGACAGTTTCTGGAGGAGCTCGGAGACCGGAACATAGTTGCGTTCTATGCTCCGATGGGCGCCGGGAAGACCACTTTCACCACTGCGGTGTGCAGGAGGCTGGGAGTGAGGGAGGATGCGGTGAGTTCGCCGACCTTCGCGATAGTGAACGAGTACAGGCGCGGCGACGGCGACATGATGTATCATTTTGATTTCTATCGCATCAACCGGCCTTCGGAGGCGCTGGACATCGGTCTTTACGACTATCTTGACAGCGGACGGCTCTGCATTGTCGAGTGGCCGGAGAACATAGAGGAGCTGCTTCCGGAGGAGACGCTCCGGGTCCGCATCGCCGTCAATCCCGACGCCTCCCGCACCCTCTCCTGGGATGATTAAATCGGCGTCCGGCGGACTGCCTTTTGCAGACATGTCCACCCCCGGACGTGGGTAGGGGGAGGGGCCCGTTGACAGCAAGTTATCGCGAAGCGATGACGCAGATGGCAATGGGAGGGGCCGGAGTGAGCGGAGCGAACGGAGTTCCGCAAAAAGGCAGTCCGCCGGACGCAAAGACCATAGAAGAATATAGATAATAAAGTCATAATATAATGAAAAACACTGCGATACTGCTTATCCACTGCCCGGATGTGCCGGGCATCATAGCAGAGATTTCCAACTTCATCACCGTGAACCAGGGAAACATCGTGTACCTGGACCAGTATGTGGACCATGCCAACAACTCCTTCTTCATGAGGGTGGAGTGGGACCTGAACGGCTTCCTCATCCCCAGGGAGCGCATCAAAGAGTACTTCGAGACCCTCTATGCCAACAAATACGGAATGGAGTTCAACCTCTATTTCGCCGACCAGAGGCCCAAGATGTGCATATTCGTGAGCAAGATGTCCCACTGCCTCTATGACATGCTGGCCCGCTGGTCTGCCGGAGAGTGGAATGTGGACATCCCGCTGATAATCAGCAACCACGAGGACCTGCGCCCCGTGGCCGAGAAGTTCGGCATCCCCTACCATGTGCTCAAGATCACTCCCGAGAACAAGGCCGAGCAGGAGGCCGCCGAGCTCAAGCTGCTCAAAGACAACGGCGTCACCTTCATAGTGCTCGCCCGCTATATGCAGATCATCAGCGAGGACCTCATCAAGAGCTATCCCAACAAGATCATAAACATCCACCATTCCTTCCTTCCCGCCTTCGTGGGCGCCAAGCCCTATCACCAGGCCTATGACAGGGGAGTGAAGATTATCGGAGCCACGAGCCACTATGTCACCAGCGAGCTGGACGCCGGCCCCATCATCGAGCAGGATGTGACCCGCATTTCCCACAAGGATTCGGTGGAGTCGCTCATCGCCAAGGGCCGCGACCTGGAGAAGATCGTCCTTTCCCGCGCCGTCAAGAAGCACATTGACCGCAAGGTCATGGTCTTTAAAAATAAGACTGTAGTCTTCGAATGATTCGAAGACTACAGTCTAAAGACCTTTGATGGGGGCTCTGCCCCCATAACGTCCCCCGCGGCCGTCCCGGCCGTAACCTGTTTTTTGCATTCTGGCCGGCCGGTAAAAATTTTTCTTTACCGGTAAGGAAAAAGCGAAAATTTAAGATTTCCTGAAACTGTGGCGGAAAGGCTGCGGACGTGGCGGGATTTTTCCCCACGTCAGAGAACTTTCCGAGATTTGCCGTTGTCGGGTCAGACGGTAAAATCTCTTGCAAAATGCTGATAAACATTCATGCGGCCAAGTGTGTCGGGATAGAGGCCGAACCGGTCTCTGTGGAGGTGAACATAGGAAAAGGCATAGGCATCCACCTCGTGGGCCTTGCCGACGCGGCCGTGAAAGAAAGCCTCCTGAGGACGATGACGGCCCTCCAGTCCATGGGCTTCCACATCCCCGGCCGGAAAATAGTCATCAACCTCGCCCCCGCCGACATCCATAAAAAAGGAAGCGGCTACGACCTTCCCATAGCTCTGGGCATAATCGCCGCCTCGGAACAGGAAAAATTCCCGGATCTGGACAGATACCTGATAATGGGCGAGCTGGGCCTCGACGCCTCCGTGAGGGCCGTGCCCGGAACCCTCCCCTTCGCCGAGCTCGCCGTAAAGACCGGCCTCAGAGGCTGCATCCTCCCCCTCCGCTCCGCCGGCGGCGCCGACGAATTCGACGGAATCGAGGTCTATGGCGTAAAAGACCTGGAAGAGACCCTCAGAATCCTCCGCGGCGAGGAAGACGTGGAAGACCTGCTGGTCAGAAACAGAAAAGGAGAGGCCGGCCCCGATGCCGACAGCCCCGACAGCTCGCCCGGAGTGGACTTCGCCGACATCGCCGGGCAGGAAGGCGCCAGGCGCGGGCTCGAAATCGCCGCTTCAGGCGCACACAATGTGGTCATGCTCGGGTCTCCCGGCTGCGGGAAAAGCTCGCTGGCCAAGGCCCTGGCCGGAATCCTCCCGCCCATGGACAGAAAAGAGGCTATGGTCGTGAGCAAGATCTACTCCGTCGCCGGCCGCGGGCCCGAGTCCGGGCTCATGCGCAGGCGGCCCTTCCGCTCGCCCCACTACAGCTCCTCCCTCGCCGCCATGATAGGCGGCGGAAGCGGCGAAAACATCATGCCCGGGGAAGTCTCCCTGGCCCAGGGAGGAGTCCTCTTCGTGGACGAATATCTCCAGATGCCCAAGGCCGTCTCCGAAGCCCTCCGCGCCCCGCTGGAAGACAGGGAAGTGACCATCTCCCGGCTCCGGGCCAAGGTGACCTATCCCGCCTCATTCATGCTCGTCGCCGCCTCAAACCCCTGTCCCTGCGGCTATTACGGCGAAGGCGACCGATGCACCTGCACCCCCTCGATGAGGCAGAACTATCTCGGCCGCCTCTCCGGCCCCGTCCTGGACCGCATAGACATACAGCTCTGGCTCCACAGCGTGGAGCCCTCCAAGATAGTCCGGCATGTGAAGAGCGAGTCCAGCGCCGAAATCGCCGCCAGGGTGGCGCGGACCAGAGACATCCAGCGCAGGCGCTTCGCCGGCGAGCCCGTGAGCACCAACGCCGAGATGGACTCCCGCATGATCAGGCAGTACTGCCCCCTCTCCCCGGATTGCGAAGACGTGCTCGAAAAAGTGATGACCCGCCAGAACCTCTCCGCCCGCGCCTACTCCCGCATAATCAAGCTGGCCAGGACGATAGCCGACATGGAAGAGGCCCCGGACATAGACGTCCGCCATATAGCCGAAGCTGTCGGATACCGCTTCCTGGACCGCATATTATAGAATAAAGCGGCCCCGGAGGAGTAAAAAACTGCATTTTTTTCATGAATCCGTTTTGAAATTTTAGAAAAAACGATTTTGTTGTCTTTTTGTTTTGAATTCAGATTTCCCTTTAATACATTTGCCGCGCATTCAAAGATATGACAATGGCAATGTCCAGCATTATTAACATTATTCTCGTAGTAGTCCTAATTATTAAAGATTATGGACTGAGAAAGTGTGTATAAGCAATTGGACGACAACATGATACTTACGAAGGCCTTTCTCAGTCAAGCTGGGGAAGGCTTTTTTGCATGTAAGGGGAAAAAAGAACTGAACGAAAAACAACAGATAGCATGGAAATGAAACATCAGCTTCGCAGCGCCGTCACCATGGACGGCAGGAGAATGGCGGGGGCCCGCGCCCTCTGGCTTGCCGCAGGCATGAAAAGGGAACAGATGGGACGGCCGGTGATAGCCGTCGTGAATTCCTTCACCCAGTTCGTTCCCGGCCACACGCACCTTCACGAGATCGGACAGATCGTGAAGAAGGAGATTGAGGCGAGAGGCTGCTATGCGGCCGAATTCGACACCATCGCCGTGGACGACGGCATAGCCATGGGCCACGACGGAATGCTCTATTCGCTTCCCTCCAGGGACATAATCGCAGACAGCGTCGAGTATATGGTCAACGCCCACAAGGCCGACGCCATGGTCTGCATCAGCAACTGCGACAAGGTGACTCCCGGCATGCTGATTGCCGCGATGAGGCTCAACATCCCCACTGTCTTCGTCTCCGGAGGGCCCATGGAGGCGGGCAGGCTGGGCTCTCAGCGTCTCGATCTGATCGATGCCATGGTCAAGTCCGCCGACAAGACCCTCGGTGACGCCGAGGTGGCCGACATCGAAGCCCGCTCCTGCCCCGGGTGCGGATGCTGCTCCGGAATGTTCACGGCCAACTCCATGAACTGCCTCACCGAGGCCATAGGCCTGTCGCTCCCCGGCAACGGCACCATAGTCGCCACCCACAAGAACAGGGAGCGCCTCTTCCGCAAGGCCGCCGCGCTGATTGTTGACAATGCCTGGAAGTACTATCGCGACGGAGACGAGAGCGTCCTCCCCAGAAGCGTCGCCACCCGCGGAGCCTTCCTCAACGCCATGGCCCTCGACATCGCCATGGGCGGATCCACCAACACCGTCCTGCACCTGCTTGCAGTGGCCCACGAGGCCGGAGCGGACTTCACGATGAACGACATCGACGTCCTCTCCCGCAAGGTCCCCTGCCTGTGCAAGGTCGCCCCCAACACCCAGAAATACCATGTGGAAGACGTCGGCAGGGCCGGCGGAGTGGTGGCCATCATGCATGAGCTGGCCAAGGGCGGACTCGTGGACACCTCCGTGCGCAGGGTGGACGGAATGACCCTGGCCGAAGAGATGGACGGCTACTGCATCGAAAGCCCGCACTTCTGCGACGAGGCCAGGTCCATCTACAGCAGCGCCGCCGCCGGAAAGTTCAGCACCGAAATGGCCTCTCAGGAGACCATGTGGGAGAGCTTCGACACCGACCGCGCCGCCGGCTGCATCAGAGACCTTGAGCATGCCTACACCAAAGACGGCGGACTCGCCGTGCTCAAGGGCAACATCGCCCGCGGAGGCTGCGTCATCAAGACCGCCGGAGTGGACGAATCCATATGGAAATTCTCCGGCCCGGCCAAAGTGTTCGACTCCCAGGAGGCCGCCTGCGAGGGCATCCTCGGCGGCAAGGTCAAGAGCGGCGACGTGGTGGTCATCACCTATGAGGGCCCCAAGGGAGGTCCCGGAATGCAGGAGATGCTCTATCCCACCTCCTATATCAAGTCCATGCACCTCGGCAAAGAGTGCGCGCTGATCACCGACGGCCGCTTCAGCGGCGGCACATCCGGCCTCAGCATCGGACACATATCTCCCGAAGCCGCCGCAGGCGGAGAAATCGGCCTCGTGCGCGACGGAGACATCATTTCCATAGACATACCCGCCCGCTCCATCAATGCGGAGCTCTCCGAAGAGGAGTTCGCCTCCCGCAGAAAAGAAGAGCAGGCGCGCGGCACCAAGGCCTTCACTCCTCCCTTCAGGAAGAGAGAAGTCTCCAAGAGCCTCAAGGCCTATGCGGCCATGGTCAGCTCCGCAGACAAGGGTGCGGTGAGAATAATCGAAGACTAGCGCCCCGATATGGAAAAGCAGAAAATGACAGGAGCGGACATAATGCTCCAGGCCTTTATCAAAGAAGGCGTCGATACCGTCTTCGGATATCCCGGAGGAGGAATCATGCCTTTCTATGACAGGCTCTACGACTACACCGACCGTCTCCGCCACATCCTCGTCAGACACGAGCAGGGCGCCATCCACGCCGCTCAGGGCTACGCCAGGGTGAAGGGAGTCCCCGGAGTCGTCATAGTGACCTCCGGCCCCGGCGCGACCAATGTGATAACCGGAATCGCAGATGCCATGGCCGATTCCACTCCGCTGGTTGTCGTGACCGGCCAGGTGGGCACCGCCCTGCTTGGAACCGATGCCTTCCAGGAGTCCGACGTCATCGGTCTCACGACTCCTATCACGAAGTGGAACTGTCAGATACGCAGACCCGAAGACGTGGCTCCGGCGGTGGCCAGGGCTTTCTACATAGCCCGCAGCGGCCGTCCCGGCCCTGTGGTGCTGGATTTCACCAAGGATGCACAGACGGGGCTCGCCGAGTTTGACTACAGACCCTGCACATTCATCAGAAGCTATGACCCCTGCCCGGAACCCGGCCAGGACGAAATAGAACGCGCCGCCGAGATGATTAACAAGGCCGAGCGTCCGCTGATGGTCTTCGGCCAGGGAATAATCCTCTCGCACGCCGAGAACGAGCTGCGCTCCTTCCTTGAGAAGTCCGACATGCCCGCAGGCTCCACCATGCTGGGACTCAGTGCCTTGCCTTCTGATTTCCCCGGCTGCATAGGCATGGCCGGAATGCATGGCAACATCGCCGTGAACGTCATGACCCAGAAATGCGACCTGCTGGTGGCTGTGGGCATGAGGTTCGACGACAGGGTGACCGGAAAGACCTCCGACTATGCCCGTCAGGCGAAAATCATACACATAGACATCGACGCCGCCGAAATCGGAAAGATAATAAAGCCGGACCTCGGCATAAACGGCGACGCCAAGACGGTGCTGCCCCGCATAGAGGCCCTGCTCGAGAAGAGGGACCACAGCGACTGGAAGACCGTCTCCAGAATGTGCTATGCGGTGGAGAACAACAAGGTCATCAATCCGGAGATCCGTCCCGGCACCGGCAATATCAACATGGGCGAGGTCGTGGACACCGTGGCCGACGTCACCGGCGGCGACGCCGTGATAGTGACCGACGTGGGCCAGAACCAGCTCATCGCCGCCCGCTATTCCCGCTTCACCAGAAGCCGCAGCATGATCACTTCCGGAGGTCTCGGAACCATGGGTTTCGGAATACCCGCGGCCATAGGCGCCAAAATCGGGGCCCCCGACCGCAAGGTCTGCCTCTTCGTGGGCGACGGCGGCCTGCAGATGACCGTCCAGGAGTTCGGAACCATACTTCAGGAGCAGGTCGGAGTCAAGATCGTGCTGATGAACAACAACTGGCTCGGAAATGTCCGCATGTGGCAGGACTTCTTCTATAACAAGAGATATTCGTTCACGAGGATGATAAATCCCGATTTCGCCGCGCTCGCCTCGGCTTATGGGATAGTCTATAAGGTGGTGCGATGCAGAGAGGACCTGAAGGGGGCTCTGACGGAGATGTTCTCCGACGACCGTCCCTGGCTGCTCGACGTGGAGGTGAAGGAAGAGGGCGTCGTGTTCCCCATGGTGCCGCCCGGCAAGGGAGTCAATGACATAATGCTGAACGAAAAAGACTGGTTTGACTATGGCGAATAAATTATACGAGATCACGGTCTATACGGAGAATCAGGTGGGACTGCTGAATGCCGTCTCCAACATCTTCACCCGCAGGAGCATAAACATCGAATCCCTGCGCGTGTTTCCTTCCGGAATCGAAGGAATTCACAGATTTACGGTCAAGGCACGGGCCTCGGAGGACGAGATGTACATCGTCATCAGGCAGATTGAAAAGAAAGTGGATGTGCTGAAGGCCTTCTGTTATGTGGACGACGAGCGTCATGAGCGTGAGCTGGCAGTTGTCCGCGGACTTATCGAAGAGAGAATGAACAAAACAAATAAATAATCTATTATGGCACTTATGAATTTTGGCGGAGTTGAGGAGAATGTCATCACCCGCGAAGAGTTTACTCTTGAAAAAGCCAGAGAGGTTCTCAAGGGAGAGACGCTGGCAGTCCTTGGATATGGAGTTCAGGGTCCCGGACAGTCTCTCAACCTCCGCGACAACGGCTTCAATGTGATCGTAGGCCAGCGTCCCGGCAAGACCTATGACAAGGCAGTCGCAGACGGCTGGGTTCCCGGCAAGACCCTCTTCAGCATCGAGGAGGCCTGCGAGAAGGGTACTGTCATCATGTGCCTGCTCTCCGACGCCGCCGTCATGTCCGTGTGGCCCGTCATCAAGAAGCATCTCACCAAGGGCAAGGCCCTCTACTTCTCGCACGGATTCGCAATCACCTGGAGCGACCGCACAGGCTGCGTGCCTCCGGAGGATGTGGATGTGATCATGGTCGCCCCCAAGGGCTCCGGAACATCCCTCCGTTCGCTCTTCCTCGAGGGCAGGGGAGTCAACTCTTCCTATGCCGTCCAGCAGGACTACACCGGCAAGGCAATGGACCGCACTCTGGCCATTGGCATAGGCATAGGCTCGGGCTATCTGTTCGAGACCACCTTCCAGAGAGAGGCCACTTCCGACCTCACCGGCGAGCGCGGCTCTCTGATGGGCGCCATCCAGGGCCTTCTCCAGGCTCAGTATGAGGTGCTCCGCGAGCACGGCCATTCCCCGAGCGAGGCCTTCAACGAGACCGTCGAGGAGCTGACCCAGTCCCTGATGCCGCTCTTCGCAGCCAAGGGCATGGACTGGATGTATGCCAACTGCTCCACAACCGCCCAGAGAGGCGCTCTGGACTGGGCACCCCGCTTCCATGACGCAGTGAAGCCCGTCTTCGAGTGGCTCTATATGAGCGTGAAGACCGGCCAGGAAGCCCAGATCTCCATCGACTCCAACTCCAAGCCCGACTACCGTCAGGGCCTCGAGAAAGAACTCAAGGCCATGCGCGAGAGCGAGATGTGGAGAACGGCGGTAACCGTGCGCAAGCTGCGTCCCGAAAACGAAGGTGAGTAATGGACAAGAACAAGGTATATATTTTTGACACCACGCTCCGCGACGGCGAGCAGGTGCCCGGATGCCAGCTGAACACTGTCGAAAAGATCCAGGTCGCCAAAGCCCTCGAGGAGCTTGGCGTGGATGTGATCGAGGCCGGCTTTCCCATCTCCAGCCCGGGAGACTTCAATTCCGTGGTGGAGATATCCAAGGCCGTGACCTGGCCCACAATCTGCGCGCTCACCCGCGCCGTGGAAAAGGATATCGACGTGGCCGTGGAGGCCCTCAAGTTCGCAAAGCACAAGAGAATCCACACCGGCATAGGCACGTCCGACACCCACATCAAATATAAATTCCACTCCACCCGCGAGGAAATCATAGAGCGCGCCGTGAAGGCCGTCAAGTATGCCCGCAACTATGTGGACGACGTGGAGTTCTATGCCGAGGACGCCGGCAGGACCGACAATGAGTATCTCGCCAAGGTGGTCGAGGCCGTGATCAAGGCCGGCGCCACCGTGGTCAACATCCCCGACACCACCGGCTACTGCCTGCCCGAGGAATATTCCGAGAAGATCAAGTATCTCGTGGAGCATGTGGAGGGCATCGACAAGGCGATAATCTCCACCCACTGCCACAACGACCTCGGAATGGCCACCGCCAACACCATGGCCGGACTCCTCGCCGGAGCCCGCCAGTGCGAGGTGACCATCAACGGAGTGGGCGAGAGGGCCGGCAACACCGCCCTCGAGGAGATAGCCATGATCCTCAAGTGCCACAAGGACATCGAGCTCTACACCGGACTGAACACCAAGAAGATATATCCTCTCAGCAGGATGGTCTCCAGCCTCATGAACATGCCGGTGCAGGCCAACAAGGCCATAGTGGGCCGCAACGCCTTCGCCCATTCGTCCGGAATCCATCAGGACGGCGTGCTCAAGAACGCCTCGACCTATGAAATCATAGACCCGAAGGATATCGGACTGGACGAGAACAACATAGCCCTCACCGCCAGAAGCGGCCACGCAGCCCTCAAGTACCGTCTCGAGATGCTCGGAGTCAAGGTGGAGGGCGAGAAGCTGGACAATCTCTATCAGGCTTTCCTCAAGCTGGCCGACAAGAAGAAGGAGATCAACGACGACGACCTTCTCGTGCTGGCCGGAGTGGACAGGACCGGCAGCCATCACGTGAAGCTGGACTACCTCCAGGTGACCAGCGGAGTGGGCGTGCGCCCCGTCGCAAGCATAGGCCTTGACATCGCGGGCGAGAAGTTCGAGGCCGCAGCGTCCGGCAACGGCCCTGTGGACGCCGCCATCAAGGCCCTCAAGCAGATAATCCACCGCAACATGACCATCAAGGATTTCACGATCCAGAACATAAACAAGGGCTCCGACGACATGGGCAAGGTCCATATGCAGGTGGAATGCGACGGCAGGGTCTATTACGGTTTCGGCGCCAACACCGACATTGTCGCGGCTTCGGTCGAGGCTTATATAGACTGCATTAACAAGTTCAAGTCATGAATACTCTCTTCGACAAGATATGGGACGCCCACGTGGTAGATAAAATCCAGGACGGACCCACCCAGCTCTACATCGACAGGCTTTACTGTCATGAGGTGACCAGCCCCCAGGCTTTCGAGGGGCTGCGCCGCCGCGGAATCAAGTGCTTCCGCCCGGACCGCATCTTCTGCATGCCGGACCACAACACCCCCACCCACGACCAGGACAAGCCCATCACCGAGCCCATTTCCAAGAAACAGGTTGACGAGCTTATGCGCAATGTCAAGGAATTCGGTCTCACCTGCTACGGAATGATGGACCCGAGCAACGGAATCATCCATGTGGTGGGTCCCGAGAAGGGCCTTTCCCTCCCGGGCATGACCATCGTCTGCGGTGACTCCCACACTTCCACCCACGGTGCCATGGGCGCTGTGGCCTTCGGAATCGGAACCAGCGAGGTGGAGATGGTGATGGCCTCCCAGTGCATCCTCCAGCAGAAGCCCAAGTCCATGAGAATCAGCATAGAAGGCAAGCTCGGCAAGGGCGTGACCCCCAAGGACGTCGCTCTCTACATAATGAAGCAGATCACCACTTCCGGAGCCACGGGCTACTTTGTGGAATATGCCGGCCAGGTGGTCAGGGACATGTCCATGGAGGGCCGCATGACGCTCTGCAACCTTTCCATAGAAATGGGTGCCAGAGGCGGTTTCATCGCCCCGGACGAGAAGACCTTCGAATATGTGAAGGGCCGCGAATATGCTCCCAAGGGCGCCGACTGGGACAAGGCTCTGGCCTACTGGAAGACGCTCCGCAGCGGCGACGACGCCGTTTTCGACAGAGAGATTGTCTATAATGGAGCGGACATCGAGCCTATGGTCACCTATGGCACCAACCCGGGCATGGGCATGGGCGTGCGCGAATCCATTCCCGCCGACGCCGGCGCCAAGGCCATGAACTATATGGGATTCAAGCCCGGCGAGAAGCTTCTGGGCAAGAAGATAGACTATGTGTTCCTGGGCGCATGCACCAACGGCCGCATCGAGGACTTCCGCGCTTTCGCGTCGGTGGTCGCAGGACACAGGAAGGCCGAAGGGGTCACCGCATGGCTGGTCCCCGGCTCCTGGGCAGTGCGCAGGCAGATTGAGGCCGAAGGCCTGGACAAGGTCCTGGAGGCCGCCGGCTTCGAGATCCGCCAGCCCGGATGCTCGGCCTGCCTGGCCATGAACGACGACAAGATTCCCGCAGGGAAATACTGCGTCTCCACCAGCAACCGCAATTTCGAGGGACGCCAGGGCCCCGGTTCGAGGACCATCCTCGCATCTCCCCTGACGGCGGCCGCAGCTGCGGTCACCGGAGTGATAACCGACCCCCGCGACTTAATATAGGCCATAGACATGAAACAGAAATTCGACATAATTGAGAGCTCCTGCGTTCCCCTCCCTCTGGAGAATGTGGACACAGACCAGATAATCCCGGCCCGCTTCCTCAAGGCCACGACCAGGGACGAGAGCTTTTTCGGAGACAACCTTTTCCGTGACTGGCGCTACAATCAGGACGGCACTCCCAAGCCCGGGTTCGTGATGAACGACCCTTCCTACAGCGGATGCATCCTGGTGGCCGGCAAGAACTTCGGCAACGGTTCCAGCCGCGAGCATGCGGCGTGGGCAATAGCCGGAGCCGGATTCAGAGTGGTGATTTCCAGCTTCTTCGCCGACATCCACAAGAACAACGAGCTCAACAACTTCGTTCTTCCCGTGACGGTGTCACCCGAGTTCCTCGCGGAGCTTTTCGGCTCCATAGACAAGGACCACGGGACCAGGGTGAGGGTGGATGTCCCCAACCAGACCGTGACCAATCTCGCCACCGGCTCGTCGGAGCACTTCGAGATCAACTCGTTCAAGAAGTACTGCCTGATGAACGCCCTTGACGACATCGACTATCTCCTCACCAAGAAGGACAAGATCGAGGCATGGGAAAGCCAGAGCAGATAGACTCCGGACGGCTTATGCCCTCCTCTGTCGAGATAATGGACAGCACGCTGCGTGACGGCGAGCAGACCAGCGGAGTGTCGTTTCTCCCCCATGAGAAGCTGATGATCGCGAGGATGCTGCTCAAGGACGTCAACGTGGACCGTGTCGAAGTGGCTTCCGCGCGCGTGTCGGACGGCGAAAAGGATGCGGTCAGAATGATCTGCAGGGCCGCCGAGCGCGACGGCATGCTCGACAGGGTGGAAGTCCTGGGCTTCGTGGACGGGCATCTGTCGGTGGACTGGATCAGGGACTGCGGCGGCGAGGTGATCAACCTGCTCGCCAAGGGCTCCCTGCGCCACTGCACCGGCCAGCTCAAGAAGACTCAGGAGGAGCATATCGCCGACATTGTGGAGTGTATCGAATATGCCACTGAGCAGGGCCTCACGGTGAATCTCTATCTCGAGGACTGGAGCGGCGGCATGAAGGATTCTCCGGAATATGTGTTCCGCATGGTGGACGCCCTCTCCAAGACCGCAGTGAAGAGATTCATGCTCCCGGACACTCTGGGCATAGTCAATCCGCTGCAGTGCGCCGAGTATCTCCGGACCATGGTGGAGCGCTATCCCGACGTGCATTTCGACTTCCACGGGCATAATGACTACGACCTGGCCGTGAGCAATTCCATGGCCGCCGTGATGAACGGCGCGCGCGGAGTCCATGTGACCGTGAACGGACTGGGCGAGCGCTGCGGCAACGCTCCGCTTGCCAGCGTGCAGGTGATGCTCAAGGACCAGCTGGGCGTGTGCACCGGCGTCCGCGAAGACCAGCTCAAGGCGATCAGCCGCCTTGTGGAGGGCTACAGCGGCATAGGCATGGCGCCGAACATGCCTGTAGTGGGCGAAAACGTGTTCACTCAGGTGGCCGGGGTCCATGCCGACGGCGACAACAAGGCCGGGCTCTATAGCAACGACCTGGTGCCGGAGCGTTTCGGACGCAAGCGCGAATATGCCCTGGGCAAGACCAGCGGCAAGGCCAACATCCTGCGCAATCTCGAGGAGCTGGGCCTGGAACTCACTCCGGAGCAGACCAGGAACGTGACCAGACGCATCACGGAGCTGGGCGACAAGAAGGAGCTCGTGACCCAGGACGACCTGCCATACATCGTGAGCGATGTGCTCAAGCATACGGTCCCGGACGACAAGGTGAAGCTGCTCAGCTATATGGTGAGCACCAGCTACGGCCTCAAGCCTCTGGCCAGCATCAAGGTGGAAATCAACGGGCAGGTCTATGAGGAGGACGCCACGGGAGACGGACAGTATGACGCCTTCGTGAAGGCGCTGCGCAAGATTTACAAGGGCGCGCTCGGACGCAAGTTCCCCATGCTCACGGACTATAACGTGAGCATCCCCCCGGGCGGACGCACCGACGCTCTCGTGCAGACGGTCATCACATGGCAGTATCACGAAAAGGTGCTGCGCACGCGCGGGCTCGACGCCGACCAGACCGACGCCGCCATCAAGGCCACGTTCAAGATGCTCAACATCATAGAAGACGAAGAATATAAAGAAAGCAATTAAAACAGAAGAATATGAAACTGAAGATAGCAAAGGTTCCGGGCGACGGCATAGGCCCGGAAGTCGTTGAACAGGCCGTAAAGGCCGTCGATGCCGTATGCCGGAAGTTCGGCCATGAGGCCGAATATACTTTCGGCTATGTGGGCGCCTGCGCCATAGACAAATATGGCGACCCGTACCCGGAGGAGACCCACAAGGTCTGCATGGCCTCCGACGCCGTGCTTTTCGGCGCTGTGGGCGACCCCAAATATGACAATGACCCCACCGCGAAGGTGCGCCCGGAGCAGGGCCTTCTCGCAATAAGGAAGAAGCTCGGGCTCTATGCCAACCTGCGCCCCGTGGAGACCTTCAAGTCGCTGGTGCACAAGTCTCCCCTCAAGGAGGAGCTGGTGGACGGCGCCGATTTCCTCTGCGTGAGGGAGCTCACCGGCGGAATGTATTTCGGAGAGAAGGGCCGCAGGGACGGAGGCGACACCGCCTATGACACCAACATCTACCATAGATACGAAGTGGAGCGCATCCTCAAGCTTTCCTTCGAGTATGCGATGCGCCGCCGCAAGCATCTGACGGTCGTGGACAAGGCCAATGTGCTGGAGTCTTCGCGCCTCTGGAGGCAGGTCGCCAAGGAGATGGCCCCGAAATATCCCGAGGTGGAGACCGACTATATGTTCGTGGACAATGCCGCCATGCAGCTCATCCGCTGCCCCAAATACTTTGACGTGCTTGTCACCGAGAACACCTTCGGCGACATCCTCACCGACGAGGCCAGCTGCATCTCCGGGTCCATGGGACTTCTCGCTTCCGCTTCTGTGGGCGAGCACACGTCGCTCTTCGAGCCCATCCACGGCTCCTATCCCCAGGCTGCCGGCAAGAACATAGCCAACCCTCTCGCCGCCATCCTTTCCGCCGCCATGATGTTTGAATATGCATTCGGACTTATGGAGGAGGGCAAGGCCATCAGAAAGGCCGCCGCCGCATCCATCGACGCCGGCATCGTGACCGAGGACCTGGCCGGAGAAGGCGACAGGAAATATTCCACGACAGAGGTCGGCGACTGGGTCGCCGCACACATTTAATTTCGGACGAACTTTAAAACACAATAGACATGGCAGAACTTGACTGGTCGAATCTTTCTTTCAAGGCAAGAAAGACCAACGGCATCGTTATCAGCTATTACAGGAACGGGGAATGGTCTCCGCTCGAATTCTCCAGGGACTTTGATTTCCACATCAATGCGTTCGCAGGCTCCCTCCATTATGCCAATGAGTGCTTCGAGGGCCTGAAGGCCTTCAGGGGCGCCGACGGCAAGGTTCGCATGTTCCGTCCCGACGAGAACGCCAAGCGCCTCCGCAGGAGCGCCGCCCATCTGGACATGGCCGCTCCCTCCGAGGAAATGTTCATCGAGGCTTGCCTTATGTGCCTCAGGGAGAACATCGAGTTCCTCCCGCCCTATGGCTACGGCGCATCGATGTATATCCGTCCTCTGCTTATGGGCGTGAACCCCCAGCTGGGAGTGCATGCTTCCGAGGATGTGCTTTTCGCCGTGATGTGCTCTCCCGTGGGAACATATTCCGGAGCTAAGATCCTGACTCCCGCGACGGCCGTGATGTCGCACAACTATGACCGCGCAGCCCCGAACGGCACCGGCGCCTTCAAGATTGCGGCAAACTACGCCATCTCCATGCATCCCTACACCATGGCGCACAGGCAGGGCTATGGCGAGCTGCTTTTCCTCGATCCGGCCACCAAGACCAAGATTGACGAGTTCGGTTCTTCCAACTTCCTGGCCATCAAGGGCAATACCTATGTGACCCCGCTTTCTGACTCGGTGCTTCCCTCCATCACCAACAAGACCCTGCAGGCTGTGGCCCAGGATTTCGGACTGAAGGTGGAGAAGAGGATTGTCCCCGTGGAGGAGCTGGCCGAGTTTGATGAGGTGAACGCCTGCGGCACCGCAGTCGTGATCACTCCTATCCGCTCGATCGACGAGAAGAAGAAGCTCGAGGACGAGACCGTGGTCAGGACCTATGAGATCCCTTCCGGCGACGAGTGCGGAAAGGTGAGCCGCAAGCTGTATGACCGCGTCCGCGGCATCCAGAACGGCACGGAGGAGGATTCCCACGGCTGGAACCTCATTGTCGAATAAAAATTTCTGACGCATGCCGAAGAAGGAATTTGTCCGCGCGATGTTCGACAACATCTCCGGAAGCTATGACAAGCTGAATCACCTGATGTCCGCCGATGTGGACAAGTCGTGGAGGCGCAAGGCAATCCGCAAGATTGCCGAGGGCTTCCCCGGGGGGGAGAAGATGAAGCTGCTGGACCTTGCGTGCGGCACGGGGGATTTCTCGATAGCCGCGGCCCGGATGATTCCTTCTGCGGAGGTGACCGGACTGGACCTTTCTTCGGGCATGCTTGAGGTGATGAAGACCAAGGTGCAGGCCGCATCGCTGGGGGACCGCATTTCCATGGTTACCGGCGACGGGGAGAACCTTCCTTTTCCGGACGGGACTTTCGACCGGGTCTCCATCGCGTTCGGCATCAGGAATTTCGAGAACCGCGAGCAGGGGCTGCGCGAGATGCTCCGTGTGCTGAAGCCGGGCGGCAGGCTTGTCGTGCTGGAGCTTTCGGTGCCGGAGAATCCGGCGGTCCGTTCGCTGTATAAGCTGTATTTCACCAAGGTGATGCCCGCGGTGGGCGGAATCATTTCGGGGGACAGCAAGGCTTATAAATACCTTCCGGCTTCGGTCCTGAATTTCCCCACGAAGGACGAGTTCCTCGCGACCATGCGTTCCTGCGGCTTCCGCGACGCTTCTCACCGCGCCCTCACTCTCGGCATCTGCCGCATGTACTGGGGCGTAAAGTAGCGCGCATCGGCAGTCTCCTCCGGAGACCCTTCCAGACCCTTCATCTGTCGAATAGTTATTCGACAGATGAAGGGTCTATAAGGTTGTTAAATAATGCATAGACGGTGAGACCGGCGACGGTCTTGATGCCGGTCTTGCGGGCGATGTTCTTGCGGTGAGTGATGACGGTGTAGATGCTGATATTGTACTTATAGGCAATCTCTTTGTTCAGCATGCCCTGCGCCACACAGACCAGAATCTCCTTCTCCCTTGCGGAAAGCGCCTCGCCGCCGCCCTTGGCCCCCTCTGCGGGAATGTCCATCGCGGTGCGCAGCTTCTTCACCACCGAGGCCGGCTCGTCATAATAGCCTATCACTGAAGCGAACTGCTTCTCGACCTCCTCGTCCAGACGCGCGCCCGAAACGGCCACCAGCGGAGCGTCGCAATATTCCGCCATTATGCCGCCCACCCGAGTGCGGGAGGCATAGTCAAAGATGACCGGATCGACCACCACCACATCGGGGTCCATGTTGCGCACGCGCGAGACGCTCGTGTGGGAAAGGTCGGAAAGGATGCCGCACACCTCAAATTCCCCCATTTCCGAGAGAATGCTTTCAAGGCCCTTGGCGATTATCAGCGAAGGGGTTATGACCAGTACGCTCTTATCCTTCATTCTTTTCCATTGCGTTCACGACGGGGACGAGAATGTCATCCTCGATCAGAGTATGCTTTTCCAGATCCCGCCCGAGATAATACAGGTTGCTCAGCACATTGGTGACGAGCAGGGTGTCGCACTCCCCGGGGAGATATTTCATGACTATGTTCTTCAGGTCCGCGAGCTTCTCCTCCACGTCGGTGTGATGCTCCTCATACTGGAGAATGGAATATCCGGCGTTCTTCTCGTGGTTCAGCACCGCGTTCACATAGGGGAACACCGTCTTCTCCTCATACTCGAAATGCCGCTCCAGCTCCTCCTTGTACTCATTGAAGAACTTCCCGATGATCTTGCGGTACTTCTCGCCGCAGGGACGCACCATCTCGGCGATGGAGTCGGCCAGGGAAGTCATCACTATGTCCAGGTAATAGGCGTGCGACTTGTGGAGATAGGAGACTATGTCCCTCAGCTCGGTCTCGCGCAGGAGGTCGGACGAAGGGATGAAGTTGTCGTGTATATAGATGTCGCAGATGAGAAGGAAGGTGCCGGTGTTGACTCCGCAACGTCTGCAGGCCTCCTCCACGGTGTCATCACCGAAACCGAAGCCGATTCCCACCCTGGAAAGAACCCCCACGAGGGAGAAATTCTCGTCCACAAGGTCGGCCAGCTTCATCGAAGGCGAAATTCTCTGATGTTTCATTTTGCCGTGTCGTGACTCTTGTCTCATGATTGGCACAAAGTTAAGGTTTTTGAGAGAATAACAAACCCCGGGACTCTCACGAGCACCGGGGCGCTACAACAATTAAAAGGATCTTTTTAAATCTCAACTATATGGCTTGAAATTCTGTTTTATTTCAACATCCGAAGGCAAAGGTACTGGGGAAAACCCGGTCCCGCAATACCAAGAAATGGCTATTATTGTGACAGTCAGCGGGCCGCGCAATCAGGAGTACCTGCGCGGGAAACGGAAGACTATGGCGAGGACGGACATGGCCAGCAGCACGGCCGGATAGTAGAGACAGCCGATGACGGAGGCCGGCGACACGCCCGAGAGGGCCGAGGCCATGAGCATCTGGGCGCCATATGGAATCACGCACTGGACTATGCAGGAGAAGGTGTCCAGGATGCTGGCGACCTTGCGCGAATCGAGCGCGAACCGCTCCGAAATGCTCTTGGAGATGCCTCCGGCGGTGATTATGGCTATGGTGTTGTTGGCCGTGCACAGATTGGAGAAACCCACGAGGGCGGCTATGCTGCCCTCGGCCCCGCGCTTCCCCCTGATATGGGAGGTGAGGCCCTTCATCATGAATTCGAAACCTCCGCCGCGGCGGATCAGGGCGAGCATGCCGCCGGCAAGCAGGGTCACTATTATCAGGTCCCCCATTCCGGCTATGCCCTCGCCTGCGGAGCCCAGAAATTCGAGCCAGCCCATGTCGCCCCATATCAGGCCTATGGCCAGGTTCAGCGCCAGGCCCACGCACAGGGCCACGGCCACGTTCACTCCCCTGAGGGCGAGTCCCATTACGACTATGTAGGGGACCAGCTTGACCCATTCCACCCTGCCGGCCTCCGGCGCGGCGCCGAGCCCGAGTCCCATGAACAGATAGATTCCGGCGGTGATGATGGCCGCGGGACCGGCTATCGCTATGTTCACCTTGAACTTGTCGGACATGGAGCAGCCCTGGGTGCGGGTCGCGGCTATGGTGGTGTCGGAAATGAACGAAAGATTGTCGCCGAAAAACGCGCCGCCCATGATTATGGCCGTCATCATGGCCGGCTGCACCCCCAGCTGCGAGGCCAGGGCCGAGGATATGGGGACGAGGGCGGCGATGGTGCCCACGCTGGTGCCTATGGACATGGACACGAAGCAGGATGCGAGGAAAAGGCCGGCGAGCAGCAGGCGGTCCGGGACTATGAGCATGGTCAGATTGACCGTAGCCTCTATGGCCCCGATTTTCCCGGCCGTGGAGGCGAAGGCCCCCGCCAGCACGAATATCCATATCATCAGCAGCACGTTGCTGTCGCCGGCTCCGGACGAAAAGGCCGAGAGCCGCTCCTCGAAAGTGCCCCGGGAGATGCAGAGCGCATAGACCGAAGACACCAGAAAAGCCGCCGACACGGGGACTTTGTAAAAATCCCCCGCAGCCAGCGACGAAACTAAATAGACCGCAAGAAAAACGGCGAGCGGACTAAGCGACAGCCATCCGTGTATCTTTTCCGATTTTGTCATTCTTTCCGCTCCCGGATCTTCCTACTCTTCTTTCTTTCCCTCGAGCTCGTCCAGTATCTTCTCCGCTCTGTCAAATCCCGGCTTGAGGGACTCGCGGACGGAAGAATGGGCGTCGAGATAGTTCTTGAAGGCGGCTCTGGTCTTGTGAAGTTCATGGACTTCGCCATATTTGAAGGCGGCCCACGAGCATACGGCGAGCAGCGCCGCGACAATGATGATTGTCCAGATCATAATGCAGGGGGTTTATATGGTTAATACCTTGAAACGACCGGTGCCGTTTTCCCAAACATACGAAAAAATTTCCGAAAATGAGTCCCTCTGTTTATTTTTGGGAGAAAATTTCCGCATATGGCCGACAGGATGAAATGGCTCGACACAGCCGTGCTGCAGGGGGAGAAACGCATTCTCCTCCATGCCTGCTGCGCTCCGTGCAGCGGCGCCATAGTGGAATGTCTCAAGGGTCTGGGGCTGGAACCGGTGATTTTCTACAGCAATTCGAACATATGGCCGGCGGAGGAGTACCGGAAGCGGGAGGAGGAGTGCCGCCGCTATGCGCAGGAGTGCGGAATCGGATTTGAGGAGGATGAGTATGACCACGATGCGTGGAGCGTGGTGGCGCGCGGCCTGGAGAACGCTCCGGAAAGGGGCGAGAGGTGCCTGGAGTGCTTCAGGTTCAGGCTCGGCAGGGCGGCGGCCTATGCCCATGAGCATGGGTTCCGCATTCTGGCCACGACTCTGGCTTCGTCGCGGTGGAAGGACCTCTCGCAGGTGAACGCCGCCGGAGAGGAGGCCTGTGCGCCGTATGACGATGTGCGCTGGTGGGCGCAGAACTGGCGCAAGGGCGGGCTGCAGGAGCGGCGCGGCCAGATAATAAAAGAACGGAATTTCTATAACCAGCTTTACTGCGGCTGTGAATACGGCGACATGAGCGCGGTAAAATAAGGCGACCGATAATCACTTATCAGTCGCCTTTTTTT
>CAZIFT010000012.1:0-29114 GCA_964538395.1 uncultured Muribaculaceae bacterium | reverse complement strand
CCGGAGGATACAGCCGAATGCTACCTTTTTCGAGAGACGGCGTCTTTGAGGATGAGGCCGGAGAGGGTGAAGCCGAAGACGGCGGTGACGGGGCCGGTGGTGCCGTTGATCACGGCCTTGGAGGCGCTCCAGTCATGGTCCGAAAGCTCCGGGTCCCCCTCGCCGGGGCAGGGAAGCGCCGTCAGCTCCGGCCGGTCCTCCCCCATGTTGGGCAGAACCTCGTCGCTATAGACACAGATAAACTTCTTCTCCGGGAAAGTCCCGGCCCTGCGCAGCTTCTTCCTCAGCGCCGCCCCCAGCGGGCAGCCCCTGACCTCCCAGAACTCCGCCGTCCTCACCCTCGTCGGGTCCACCTTCAGCGCCGCGCCCATAGACGAAAAAAACACCGGCCGCTTCTCGGCCGTGGCCCTCAGGATGAGGTCCGCCTTGTCCTTCAGGCTGTCCACCGCATCCACTATATAGTCATAGTCCCCGAGCCCGAACGACTCCGCCGATTCGGCCGAATAAATCTTCTGGACCGGCACGATGTCGGCCTCCGGATTAATCTCCAGCAGCTTCTCCTTCAGCGCCTCCACCTTCACCCTCCCCACAGTCTTCACCGTGGCCATGCACTGGCGGTTGATGTTGGAAGGCGCGACCCTGTCCGAATCCACTATCGTGATGTGGCCTATGCCAGAGCGGACCAGTCCCTCCGCGCACCAGCTTCCCACGCCTCCGACCCCGAAGATGATGACCCTCGTCTCCGCCAGCCTCTCCATGATTCCGGCGCCGAAAAGCCTCTCCGTCCTGTCGAATATCGCTTTCTCAATTCTCTCCATGTCTTGTCTTGAGTCTGACCAGCATTCCGAGCCCGAGCAGGCAGAACAGCATCACGCATATCCTGCCCGTGATGTCGCCCTCCCTGGCGAAAAATGTCATCGATGAATTCAGGTTCACGGCGCCTTCCAGCTCCGTCCTCTCCATCCATCCCGTCTGTTCCAGAACCCGGCCGCGCTGGTCGATGAAGGCCGAAATTCCCGTATTGGCGCAGCGGGCTATGTCGCGGCGCAGCTCTATCGCCCTCAGGCTGGCATAGCTCAGATGCTGCCTGTATCCGGGAGTGTCCCCCCACCATGCGTCATTGGTTATCACCGCCAGCAGCTGCGCACCCTTGCGGACATAGCCCGTGCAATATTCGCCATAGACCGACTCATAGCATATCGGCGTGCCGACCGGAACGGTCCTGCCGCCGCCCTTCACATCCAGCACGGACGCTTCGTCCTGGCCTATGCATCTGCCCATAAGCCCGCCCAGAAGGTCGTCCAGCGGCCTGAACACCGCCGGATATGGAGTCATCTCCACTCCCACCACCAGCTTGCTCTTGTGGAAAATCTGCGTCCTGCCGGTGCCGTCGGCAATCAGCGAAGAGTTTCTGGACTCGCGCCACAGGCCTTCGTCGATCTGCCGGGCCGTCTGCGAGGGCCTTTCGTCCGCCATCACATATTCCCGTGCCGACGCCCCGAAAATCAGGTTCACGCCCCTGTAGGCCGAGAGGTCCCGGTCGAAGCGCCTCCATGTCCTGCCTCCGGCGATGTCGTTCACAATCACGTCCTGCGTGAAGGTCTCGGGGGCCAGCAGAAGCAGGGGAGTCTCTTCCGAGGGGTCCCTGTCCTTCAGCAGCTCCAGCATCTGCCCCTCCAGAAGGGCGTTCTGGCTGTCCTGCGACAGCGCTTCGAACTTCTCATAAGGGTCTATGTTCGGCTGGATCACCGCCACTTCGAGCGGGTCGGAAGTCTCTTCGTATTTATGCCAGATGACGGCGGACACGGCCATAGGCCCGAAAACCACTGCTGCCAGCAGGGCCGGCAGCGCGATTCTGGCCTTTGCGTTCCATGCCTGGGCCCTGCCGTCGGCGAGGGCGCACATCATGCCGAAAATGCCCAGCGACGACGCCCAGACCCAGAGCGAGCCCCCGAGCGAGCCGGTGTATTCATACCACTGGACCAGTCCCGGAGTTCTGGCGAAAGCGTTGCCCAGCACCAGCCAGGGCCAGGAAATCTGCGCCCATGTGAGATAATACCTCTCCCACGCTATCCAGGCCACCGCCAGGAAAATATAGGGCAGAGTGCCGCGGAAGGCCTTCTTGCTCAGGCGGAAAAGCCCGAACACCAGCGACATCTGCAGCGAGTTGGCGAGTATTGCGAATATGCCGCCGCCCACGGTGGCGTTGCACACCCAGAAGGTGGTGGCCGCGTTCCACAGGACAAAGGCGGAGTAATGCCACGGCCACAGGCGCCGGATGCCGCACGAGTCGGCGATCCTGTCCATGCACAGCAGCGGGACGAAGCCCAGCAGGGCCAGGAACCCGCAGCAGGGGACCAGATAGGGGACAGACATCAGAACAGCGAAGACGGCGGCCAGAATGGCCATCGTTCTTTTTTCTTTCCGCAGATTTTCCATGTGTGCAAAGCTAAGAAAATAAAGTTAACTTTGCGATTCGTACCAATGCGAAAGTAGAGCTATTTCAAAACAGTTCCCGCGATGTTGCTGAATATCCTGAAGGCCTTCCTGATAGGCATATGCGCGTCGGCCCCCCTTGGGCCCACGGCCATATTCATACTTCAGGTGAGCCTGGGGAAGGGACACCGGACAGGCTTTCTCACCGGGCTCGGGGCCACTACCGTGGACACCCTCTATTCCGCGGTGGCAGTCTTCGCCCTTGCGGCCGTCTCCGGATTCATAGACAGCCATGAGATACTGATTCTCACCGCCGGCGGACTGGTGGTCGCCCTGGTGGGCGTCTCGGTCGTGTTCAAGGACCCGTTCCGCAGGCTCGAGCCCGGCAGGGATACGGACCATCCGCTCAAGGACTATCTCCAGGCGGTGGCGCTGGCCCTGTCCAATCCGGCCTCCGTGTTCGTGATGCTCACCCTGTTTGCGTTCTTCGGGGTGGACGTGTCCGGGCATGACATGCGGGTGGCTCCGGTCATAATGGCCGTCGCCGCCGGTTCGGCCTCCTACTGGTTCATGTTCTCGGCCGTTTTCGGCAGGATCCGCAAGCATGTGAAGCTGGGCGTGCTGGTGTGGCTGAACAGGATAGCCGGAGTGGCCATAGCAATCATAGGAATATCGCTCTTCGCGGAGGGATGCATCAAACTTTTCTTTTAAGCGATGGATAAGAACAATACACCTTCGGGCATGTCTTTCGGCCAGTGGCTGGTCCGCAACCTTGCGGGAGTGGTCATCTTTGTGCTCTGCCTGGCTTTCGCGGCCGGGGCGCTGCTGAAAATCTCGACCAGGCACGGGAAGGAAATCTCCGTGCCGGATTTCACCAACATGAAAGTGTCCGAGGCCTCATATACGGCCGCCGGCGAACATCTCAGGATAGAGGTGACGGATTCGGTGTATATAAGGCGCATGGGCCGCGGGCTCGTGTACTCGCAGAATCCCAAGGCCGGCTCCAAGGTTAAGAAAGGCCGCCGCATCCTCCTGACCATCAACTCCGTGACCCCCAAGAAGGTCCAGATGCCCAACCTCGTGGGCTATTCCATGCGTCAGGCCAAGGCCGAGCTCCTGTCCAGGGGCCTTGCGCTCGGCAAGCTCATCTATGTCAGCGACATGGCTACCAACAACGTTCTGCGCCAGCTGCTCGGCTCGCGCGAGGTCAGGCCCGGAGCCATGGTGGAAAGCGGTTCCGCAGTGGATCTGGTTGTGGGTCTCAACGAGGCCGACTCGCTCAGGGCATATGTCCCCAATGTCGCGGGCCTCAAATACATGAGGGCCGTGGACGCCGTCCATGACGCCAACCTCAATGTCTCGAGGGCCGTCTTCGACGCTTCGGTCAAGGACTATTCCGACTCGCTGGACGCCGTCGTATATAAGCAGGCCCCTTCCGCCTCCGAGGGCGAGGGCCCTGTGCAGATGGGCTCCGAAGTGACCATATATCTTTCCCTCGACCCCTCAAAAGGCATACAGTGATGGCCGGACTCCGGAAAAGCGGCGAAGTCTCCGGTTTCGGGGATATATTTGAGGACGACGCCCCCGACATGGTCCCCGGGACGCCTGCCGCAACGTCCGACGCGGAACCTGCCGACGACGAGCAGGGGATGTTCGAGCATTTCCGGCTCAATGTGGACCCCGGCCAGGCCCCGGTGAGGGTGGACAAGTTCATGGCCGGACACCTGACCGACACCTCCCGCCACAGGGTCCAGCTGGCCATAAAGAGCGGCTATGTGAGGGTGAACGGCAAGACGGCCAAGGCCAACCTCATAGTGAGGCCCCAGGACGTGATCCAGTTCGTGATGCCCTATCAGCGCCACAATGTGGAGATTCTTCCCGAGGACATCCCCCTGGACATAGTCTATGAAGACGACGACCTGCTGATAGTGAACAAGCCCGCCGGAATGGTGGTGCATCCCGGCCACGGCCATTTCGACGGCACTCTGGTGAACGCCCTCGCCTGGCATCTCGGGCTGGGTCCCTCCGCCGACAGCGAGCGCATGGGGGTGCTTGTCCACAGGATCGACATGGACACGTCCGGCCTTCTGGTGGTGGCCAAGAACGACGAGTCGCAGATGGCCCTGGCCAGGCAGTTCTTTGTCCATTCCATAGAGAGAAAATATGTCGCCGTGGTCTGGGGCGACATCAAGGAGGACGAGGGGACGGTGGACGCCAACATAGGCCGAGACCCTTCCGACCGTCTCAGGTTCAAGGTCTGCCCCGAAGACCAGGGCAAGCATGCCGTGACCCATTACAGGGTGCTGGAGCGCTTCGGCTTCGTGACGGTGGTGGAGTGCAGGCTGGAGACCGGCAGGACCCACCAGATCAGGGTCCACATGTCGCACATCGGCCATCCGCTCTTCGGCGACGCCAGATATGGAGGCACCGAAATCAGGCAGGGGACGATCTATGCGAAATACCGCCAGTTCATAAAGAACTGCCTGGAGATATGTCCCCGGCAGGCGCTGCACGCCAAGACGCTGGGCTTCGTCCATCCGCGCACCGGGGAGCTCATCCGCTTCGACTCGGACCTCCCGGCCGACATGACGGCGCTGGTGGAAAAGTGGCGCAAATACACTTCCGGCGATTTGCGCCCTGAATAAAAAAGAGACAGACTAGTTGTCCAGTCTGTCTCCCTTTGCATCGTAAAATTCATTCTGCAGGACCGTAAAATCGGAGTCCTCCGCGAGGGTGATTTTACACTTGTACTTCCGCTTCCATTTTCCCAGATAAGAATTGATGAGACCCCTCGAGAGGTATGCTCCCAGAATGGGGCTCGTCTTCAGTGTGAAAGTCTTAATGTTCTTCTCGTTGACATAGAAAGAAAGCCTTCTTTCTATCTGTTCGTCTATCAGGATGCTCGGAGCTATCTTTCCGGTGCCGTGGCACATGGGGCAGGTCTCGGCGGTGTTGATCTCCGTCACGGGCCTTATCCTCTGCCGCGTTATCTGCATGAGGCCGAACTTGGTCAGGGGCAGGATGTTATGCTTGGCCCTGTCGGAACTCATAAGCTCGCACATATATTTGTAGAGCTCGTTGCGGTGCTCGCCGGACTCCATGTCTATGAAGTCCACTATCACGATTCCGCCCATGTCCCTGAGCCTCAGCTGCCTGGCGATTTCCTCGGCCGCATAGCGGTTTACTTCATAGGTGTTCTCCTCCTGCTCGTTGGTCTTCGCGCGCGTGCCGCTGTTGACGTCCACCACGTTCAGGGCCTCGGTGGTCTCTATCACCAGATAGGCGCCCTGCTTTATGGGGACTACCTTGCCGAACGAGCTCTTTATCTGGCGCGAAACTTCGAAGTGGTCATAGATGGGCTCCTTTCCCTCATACAGCTTCACTATCTTCTCCTTCTCGGGGGCGATCAGCGAGACATATTTCTTGATGTCTTCATATTCGCGCTCGTTGTTCACATAGATGTTGCTGAACGAGTCGTTGAGCAGGTCTCTGAGAATAGTGGTGGTCTTGCTGTATTCGGTGAAAAGCTCCTGCACCCCTTTCGAGGCCTCCAGCTTTTTCCAGGAGTTTTCCCACTTGTTTATCAGCGCCTTGAGCTCCGCGACCAGCACGGCCGCGTTCTTTCCTTCGGCGGCGGTGCGGATTATCGCGCCGTAGTTCTTCGGGAGAATGCTTTTGACCAGAGTCTCCAGTCTCCTTTTCTCCTCCTTGGAGGAGATTTTCTGGGAAATGCTCACCTTCTCGGCGAAGGGGAGCAGTACAATGTTTCTTCCTGCCAATGAAATTTCCGCAGTCAGTCGAGAACCTTTTGTGGAGATCGGCTCCTTCACGATCTGGACTATCACCATCTGGTCCTTCTTGAGCACGTTCTCGATCTTGCCCTCCTTCTCGAGTATGGGACCGAGCTTTATGCCCGAAAAGAGATCCTTGGAAGCGGTGTTGGCGTTGGTCTTCCGCACGAACTCGTCGAAAGCGCCGAAATACAGTCCGAGATCCAGGTAATGCACGAAGGCTTCCTTTTCGTCTCCGATATCCACAAAGGCCGCATTCAGGGCCGGCATGACTCTTTTCACTCTGCCGAGGTACACGTCCCCGACCGAAAAGCCCCGTCCCGAAGTGGACTCGGTGTTGAATTCGATCAGCCTGTGGTTTTCCATCAGGGCTATCCGAACTTCAGTCGATTCTACATCGACGATCAGATCTTTTAAAAGTTCCTTCTCTGATTCCATCAGAAATTTCCGTTGTTGGCAAATGAAGCCGGCTCTCCGGCTTCATGAAATGGAAAAAGGGCCTCCCGCGTCCCGGTCGGCCCTTTGTTTCAGCTTTTTAGCGGGCTTCAGCCCACTGCTAAAATGGCAGACTCAGAAGAATTATTTCTTCTTATGTCTATTCTTGCGCAAACGTTTCTTGCGCTTGTGAGTCGCCATCTTGTGACGTTTGTGCTTTTTACCGTTAGGCATATTGTTTAAGTTTTAAGTTTATTTCTTTACGGCTGCCACGAAAACCTTAGCGGGCTTGAAAGCCGGGATGTCGTGTGCCGGAATTGTCATTGTCGTGTTCTTGGTGATGTTTCTGGCGGCCTTTTCTGCCCTGTGCTTGATGATGAAGCTGCCGAATCCCCTGAGATATACGGGTTTGCCCTTGGAAAGGGAATCCTTGATGACAGACATGCTGGCCTCGAGCACATTCTGGACGGCTGTCTTCTCGATTCCGGTGGCCTTTGCCACCTCGCTCACGATGTCCGCCTTGGTTGTCGAAGTCGAATTATCGATATCTACCTTTGCCATGATTTAAGATGTGTTTATATTATATTGAGTTCTATCTATCGGTTTGAAGGCTAATTGGGTACAAAGTTAAGCGGTTTTTATGAATTACCAAAAATAAAAAGCTGTTTTACACGGCCGCGCCGTTGGCATGGTGCTTGACCATATCAGCCCTGCGGGTCGGGGGGCTCTGTCTCCATGACACTTTGTCATGCCTTCGGGCAGACGTCGTCCCGGCTCAGTGAAAAAGAGACATTATGAACAATACAGACAACATACTTTTCGTTCCCGGCGCTTCGGAAGTGAGCATAATCCCGGTCATGACCGGCGAAGGCCCGCTCAGGGTCAAGGCCGAAGACCTGCCCGACACGCTCCCGATCCTCGCGCTCAGGAACGCGGTCCTGTTCCCCGGGACCATATTCCCCATCACCATAGGCAGGGAGAAGTCGCTCAAGCTGATCTCCGAGGCCCAGAAGTACAATTCCTATATCGGCGCAGTCCCTCAGGTCAACGTCTCCAACGAGGACCCCTCCGAGCTTTCCGACCTTTCGGAATATGGCACCGTGGCCAAGCTGGTCAAGACCTTCGAGCTTCCGGACGGAACCGTTTCGGCCGTCCTCCAGGGCATAGCCCGAGTCAGGCTTGAACGCATAACCGAGACCGAGCCCTATCTCAGGGGAGTGGTGAAATATCTCGACGACGTCCCCGCCGACATGACCGACACCGGAGTGAAGGTGGTGGCCGACTCCCTCAAGGAAAAGGCTTCCGCCGTGCTGAGGTCTTCCTCTTTCGCGTCCAAGGAGGCCATCGCCGCGCTGAACTCGATAGAGGACTTCGGCTTCCTGGTCAACTTCATCGCGACCACCATCGAGGTCGAGGACTTCAACGAGAAGGTGGAACTTCTTAAATATGACTCGCTTAAGGAGCGCGGCATGAAGCTGCTCGCCTGCCTGGACAGGCAGATAGAGCTGCTCAAGATCAAGCAGGAAATCAACACCAAGGTCAAGTCCGAAATCGACCAGCAGCAGAGGGAATACTACCTCAACAACCAGCTGCGCACCATCCAGGAAGAGCTCGGAATGGACGGGGACGAGGACATAGACCGTCTGCGCGAGGCCGCATCCAAGAAGGACTGGCCCGAAAGCGTGGCCAAGACCTTCGACAAGGAGCTCGCCAAGCTCGAGCGCTACAACCCTTCCGCCCCGGAATACAGCATACAGTATAACTATCTCCAGTTCATGCTCGACCTGCCCTGGAACTACTGCTCCAAGGACAGCCGCGACCTGGCGAAGGCCCAGAAGGTCCTGGACAGGGACCACTACGGGCTGGAGAAGGTCAAGGAGAGGATAATCGAGCATCTGGCCGTGCTTATGCTCAGGGGCGACATGAAGTCCCCCATACTGTGCCTCTACGGCCCTCCCGGAGTGGGCAAGACGAGCCTCGGCAAGTCCATAGCCGCCGCTCTCGGCCGCAAATATGAGAGAATCTCCCTCGGCGGCATGCACGACGAGGCGGAGATCAGGGGACACAGGAAGACCTATGTGGGAGCGCTTCCGGGCCGCATACTCTCGGCCATAAGCAAGGCCGGCACTTCCAACCCCGTCATAGTCCTGGATGAGATCGACAAGATTGCCAGCGACTTCAAGGGCGACCCTTCGTCCGCCCTGCTGGAGGCCCTGGACCCGGAGCAGAACTCCGCCTTCCACGACAACTATCTGGACATAGACTATGACCTGTCCAAGGTGATGTTCATCACCACGGCCAACACGATTTCCACCATCCAGCCCGCCCTGCTCGACAGGATGGAGCTGATCAATGTGACCGGCTACCTGGCCGAGGAGAAGCTGGAAATCGCCAGGAAGTTCCTGCTGCCCAAGCAGATAAAGGAACATGGCCTGGAGAGGGGCGAGCTGCGGATAGACCGCGCGGCCATGGAGGAGATAATCGACAAATACACCCATGAGTCCGGAGTCCGCGGGCTTGAGAAGCAGATAGCCAAGATCGCCAGGGTGACGGCCAAGAAGACGGCCCTCGGCGAGGTCTGCAGGCCGGTGGTCAAGAAGGGAGACCTCAAGGAATATCTCGGTCTGCCCGTGGCCTTCCATGACAGGCAGGACGGCAACGAGGGTGTCGGAGTGGTCACCGGACTCGCATGGACTTCGATGGGCGGAGAAATCCTGTTCATCGAGAGCTCCGTCAGCGAGGGCAAGGGCGTCCTGTCCATGACCGGAAACCTGGGCGACGTGATGAAGGAGTCCGCCACCATAGGCTACCAGTACATCAAGGCTCATCCCCGGGTGGCCGGGCTGACTTCCGAGGAGTTCGCCAAGAAGGACATCCATGTCCATGTGCCCGAAGGCGCCACGCCCAAGGACGGCCCGTCGGCCGGCATAACCATGGTCTGCTCCATGGTCTCCGCGCTCAGCGGAAAGGCTCCGCTCAGCGGGGTCGCCATGACCGGCGAGATGACCCTGCGAGGCAAGGTGCTCCCCGTGGGCGGCATCAAGGAGAAGATTCTGGCCGCGAAGAGGGCCGGAGTGCACACGATAGTCCTCAGCGAGGAAAACAGAAAAGATATCGAAGACATCAAGGAAATTTATGTCAAAGGCCTTACATTTGTATATGTCAAGACCATTGACGATGTCATCGGATATGTTTTCGCCTGATGGATGTTAGGATAGAAGAATCTTGGAAGAAGGCGCTCGGCGCCGAATTCGAAAAACCGTATTTTGCGGAGCTGGTGAGTTTTCTCCATGCGGAAAAGGCTGCCGGGAAGGCCATATACCCTCCCGGCAACCGCATTTTCAAGGCCTTCGAGCTCACTCCGGTGGACAGCGTTAAGGCGGTGATACTGGGCCAGGACCCCTATCACGGCTTCGGCCAGGCCATGGGCCTTTCCTTCTCAGTCCCCGACGGGGTGAAGATGCCCCCGTCGCTCAGGAACATATTCAAAGAGGTGGAGACGGACCTCGGCATAAGGATGAGCGGGAGTCCGAATCTGGAGAAATGGGCCCGTCAGGGCGTGCTTCTCCTCAATTCCATACTCACCGTGGAGGAAGGCAGGCCGGCTTCGCACAGCAAGATAGGCTGGCAGGAGTTCACCGACGCGGTCATCCGCTATCTTTCCGACAGAAGGGAGGGCATAGTGTTTCTGCTCTGGGGCGGATATGCCCGGAGCAAGAAGGCGCTCATAGACCCTTCCCGCCACCATATCCTCGAAGCGGCCCATCCCTCTCCGCTGGCCGGCGGCGCGTTTTTCGGCTGCAGACATTTTTCCAAGACCAACGAAATCCTCGCCTCCGAAGGCAAGGACCCCATAGACTGGCAGTTATGAACAGGACAGCATTGTTCCCCGGCTCTTTCGACCCTTTCACCGCGGGACATCTCAACATACTCAAAAGGGCTCTCACCATGTTTGACAACGTGGTGGTCGCGGTGGGAATCAACCAGGACAAGCGCGGCTTCTTCTCCATGGACCAGAGGCTGGAGCTCATCCGCCAGGCCACTGCGGGGATGCAGGGCGTCAGCGTCATCAAATATGACAACCTCACCATAGACACCTGCCGCGAGCTGGGTATCAAGCACATAGTCCGCGGAGTGAGGAACATGCTGGACTTCGAGGCCGAGCGCTCCGTCGCCGACATGAACCGCCGCATGGTCCCGGACATAGAGACCATCATAATCCCGACTTCGCAGGAATTCGCCCACATCTCCTCCTCGGCGGTGCGCGACATCCTCAAGCATCACGGCGACTACACCCAGTTCATGCCCCCGGGAGTCCATCTTCCGGAAGCCCCCGGCGGAGGAAACGCATGAGAAACCTTCTGGCCGCCCTGTTCCTGTTGCTGTCATGGCTGCCCTGCGCGGCCGTGACTGACACTCTGGACTTCGCTGGGCTGGACAGAAAACTGGAGGAGTATCTCGCCTCCATGGAGACTCTCGGCACTGCCGGGAAAATCCGGGAGGTCGATTTCATGCTCGGCAGCAGCCCTGAGGGAGAGGTCCGCAACCATGTGGCTCTCAAGGCCTATACCCATTTTCTCAATTCGCCCGTGATGGGCGATGAGGCCGTTGCGGTCCATCTCACGGACGAATGGTTTTCGCCTGGCCGCGCGAAGATGCAGGACGACCTTGACCTCATGAACGCCCGGGTCTATGCCGAGTTCACACGTCGCTCGCTGGTGGGAAAGCGGGCGCCCTCGCTCAGGCTCGAAACCCCCTCCGGCGACAGCCGAGAGGCCCTCGGAGTGGAATCCGACACTCTTGCCGGCGGCTGTTCCCGCCTGCGCGTGCTGTTTTTCTATGACACTTCATGCTCCAAATGCGCAGTGGAGAGCGCGCTTCTGCGCACCGCCCTCGCGGACAGGGAGCGCCCGCTGGACTTCATAGCCGTCTATACCGGCGACGACCGGGCCGCATGGGAGAAATATATGGCCGAAAGGCTCTCGTTCCAGGCTCCGGGCCTGCGGGTCAGCCATTACTGGGACCCTTCGCTCTCTTCGGACTTCCAGCGCAAATATGGCGTGATCCAGACCCCGAGGATGTTCCTGATAGGCCGCGACGGGACCATTCTGGGCCGCAACCTGGACACCGCCGGGCTGATGAAGCTGCTCGAAGTCCATGAGGCCGAGCCGGTCTATGGCGACGAAAAGGATATGGCCATATTCTCGGCGATGTTCCCTCCGGGCGACGTTTCGGCGACCGCCGACAGCATAATCTCAGTGGCCGGATACATCGAGTCCAGGACGCTCGCGGAGCTGCGCGACACCGTTGATTACAAGCGACTTACGGGCAATATGCTCTATTACCTTTCCCGCGAAAGGGGAGAGGCCTTCGCCGGAGCTTCGGAATATGTGGCCGACTCCATGGTCCTGGCCCGTCCCGACATATGGAACACGCCCTCCGACACGCTCAACGTGGTGGGCCTGGCCGAGATAGTGAGCTCGCTTGCGGACAAGGCCCGCATAGGCTCGCGCCTCCCGCACATCAGCGTGGGCGGGACTCTGCTGAAGGGCGGCAGGAAGACGGAACGCACCCTGGCGCTGGACCGTCTCGCCGCGGGGACCCATGTGGTGTTCTACACCCGCGGATGCTCCGGCTGCGAGGCCGAGCTGGCTGGTGCGGATGCGCTCTCTGCCCGCGAACCGCGCACCGGAATCTTTCTGGTGGACATGGACAAGGCCATCGCCGCGGACAGCGCCTCGGCGCAGCGGATCTTTGACGCCTTCGACCTGTCCGCGATGCCGTTCGTGATGCTGGTGGGCAGGCGCCACACCGTGGCGAGGAAATATTTCTCGCTCGCCGGTCTGTCAGCCGCGGAGACGCCCGTTTCCGTTTCCGCCGAAAAATAGTATCTTTGCAATTCGGAATTGAGGTATGGTGTAATGGCAGCACTAGGGATTTTGGTTCCCTCAGCAGTGGTTCGAATCCACTTACCTCAACATCTTTTAAAATATATCCCTATGAAAGGTTCTTATGTTTTCCTGGCCCGCGGTTTCGAAGAGACCGAGGCGCTCGCCACATTGGATGTCCTCCGTCGCGGAGGAATGAAGGTTCTGACGGTTTCCATAGACGGAGACCTGGAGGTGACCGGCTCCCACGGCATCAGCGTGCTGGCCGACATGACCTGGGGCGAGTTCTGCGGCTCTGTGGAAAAGACCGGCACCGCAGCTGAAGACGTCATGGTCTTCCCCGGCGGCATGCCCGGAACGAAGAATCTTGCCGCCGACGCGGAGCTGATGGACCTGATGAAGGCTCATTTCGCCGAAGGCGGGACCGTTGCGGCCATATGCGCGGCTCCCGGACTCGTGGCCTCGCAGCTGGACGGCCTTGAGGGCAGGAAGTTCACCTGCTTCGACGGCTTCCAGGACAATCTTCTGGCCAAGGGCGCCGTCTATGAGAAGGCTCCCGCCGTGGCCGACGGCAATCTCATCACGGGAAGGGGCGCAGGCTGCGCCGTCGATTTCGGCCTGGCCATATTGACTGCGGTAAAAGACAAAAATGCCGCGGACGATGTGCGCCGCGGCATGATGCTCATATAAAATATCCGTTCCGCTACCTCCTGTTGGAGTTGGCGATGGCGATGTAGTAGAGGAGTGTGGCGATGGAGCCGATGGCCGCGATGACATAGGTATAAGCGGCCCATTTCAGCGCGTCTATGGCCATAGGCCTTGTCTCATAGTTGGCTACGTTGTTGAGCGTCAGCCATTTGACGGCCCTCGAGCTGGCGTTGATCTCCACCGGCAGGGTGACGACGGAGAAGAGGGTGGACATCGCGAACAGTCCGATACCGATCCATATCAGCGAAGGGAACACGTTGATGAAGACGATTCCGGCAAGCAGAACCCACTGCACCAGCGAGTTGGAGAAATTCACTATCGGGACCAGGGCGGTGCGGAGCCTGAGCGGAGCATAGCCGGACGCATGCTGCAGCACATGGCCGCACTCATGGGCGGCGACTGCGGCCGAGGCTATGGAATCGCCGCGGAACACGCTTTCGCTGAGGTTGACCGTCTTGGTGAGCGGGTTGTAATGGTCCGTGAGACGGCCCGATATGCAGGTGACCTTCACGTCGTTGATTCCGTTTTCACGGAGCATCCTGAGCGCTACCTGTTCACCGGTGAGGCCTCCGCTGTTGCGGATTTTGGAATATTTCTCGAAACGTGCGTTCAGAGTCTGCTGGATGATGAAACTCAGCACCATCACAGCGATCATTATGATCCAGATTGACATGTTCTTTCAGTTTGGTGTGTGAATATAGCCTTTTTTTGTCAGGCCTCCAGAAATTTTACAACAGTTATGCCAATACACCTTTGGCAGGAAATGCGTATTTTTGCGGGTCGTAAGTAAGAACAAGGGGATTTTTCCAAAACAGCTTCCGATGAAAGAAGACGATTTTTCGAGACTGGAACTTAATCTTCCCAACTGTCTCGTCAACTATAGATATTTCCGCTCGCTGCTGGAGCGGGACACTAAGCTTCTCGTGCTGGTCAAGGCCAATGCCTATGGCCATGGAGCTGTGGAGTTTGCGGCGATGATGCAGCAGGCCGGAGCGGACTATCTGGCCGTGGCTTATCCCGTGGAGGGAATGGAGCTGCGCGCCGCCGGCATAAGCCTTCCCATACTGGTCCTCACTGCCGGGACGGATTTCTTCCCCGAAATAGTGGAAAACGCCCTCGAGCCCAGCATCCCGAATCTCTATGCCCTGCGCGTCCTGTGCGACGTGCTGAAAGACAAGGGGATACGCGACTTTCCCATACACATTAAGCTCGACACCGGCATGCACCGCCTCGGTTTCATGACAGACGAGCTCCCGGAGCTGCTGGATTTCCTCCGCGACTGCCCTTTTGTCAGGGTGAAGTCGGTGTTCTCGCATCTCGCCGTGGCCGAAGACCCCGCCGAGGACGAATACACCATGGGCCAGCTGCACACTTTTGAGAAAAACGCCGGAACCATCGCGGCCGGCATCGGCTACCGTCCCATGTTCCATATTCTGAATTCGGCCGGAATAGAAAGATTCCCGCAGTATCAGTTCGACATGGTGCGTCTCGGAATCGGGATCTATGGCATAAGCGCCCTTCCGGGCGTGAAGCTCGCCCCTGTGGCCTCGCTCAAGTGCAAAGTCCTGCAGATCAAGCATCTGAAGCCGGGCGACGGCACCATAGGATATGGCCGTTACGGGCACATCGCCCCCGGCGGGACCACAATCGCCACCATTCCCGTCGGATATGCCGACGGCATCGACCGCCATCTGGGCAGGGGCCGGGCCTCCTTCTCCCTCAACGGCCGCCGCGTCCCCACCATAGGCAACATCTGCATGGACATGTGCATGCTGGACGTCACCGGAGTGGACGCCAAAGTCGGGGACACCGTGACCATATTCGGAGAAGACCCGACAGTTTCTGAACTGGCGGGCCTTCTTGATACCATTCCGTATGAAATCCTGACCTCCGTTCCCCGGAGAATCGAGAGAATAGTGGTCAGACGCTGACCGCTATTCCCATTCTATGGTTGCCGGCGGTTTGGAGGAGATGTCGTAAACTACGCGGTTGACCCCCCTTACCTTGTTTATGATTTCGTTGCTGACATCGGCGAGGAAGTCGTAGGGGAAGTGGAACCAGTCCGCAGTCATGGCGTCGGTCGAAACCACGGCCCTCAGCGCCACGGGGTTCTCATAGGTCCTCTCGTCGCCCATCACTCCCACGCTCTTGATGGGGAGCAGGATGACTCCGGCCTGCCATATCGCGTCGTAAAGGTTCTTGGCCTCCACTCTGGGGTCGGATGCCGAAGGCAGATGCAGCGAGGTGCAGTCATAGTTCCTCAGGCCCCTGATGAATATGTCGTCGGCCTCTCTCAGCACGCGGAGCTTCTCCTCGGTGATGTCGCCGATGATTCTGATTGCGAGGGACGGGCCGGGGAAGGGATGCCTGCCGACAAGCTCGTCCTTGATTCCCAGCGCCTTGCCCACTCTTCTGACTTCGTCCTTGAAGAGCATGCGCAGAGGCTCCACTATCTTGAGGTTCATCTTCTCGGGAAGACCGCCCACATTGTGGTGGGACTTGATCTTGCAGGCCACGCCGGGGATGCCGGCGGACTCGATCACATCGGGATAGATGGTGCCCTGGGCCAGCCATCTTGCGCCCTCGATCTTGCGGGCATATTTCTCGAAGGTCTCGACGAACAGCTTGCCGATTATCTTGCGCTTGGTCTCGGGGTCGGTGACGTCCTTGAGCCCGCTGAGGAACTCTTTGGATGCGTCGGCGCCTATCACGTTGAGGCCCATGTCCTTATATGATGCCATCACATCCTCGAACTCGTTCTTTCTCAGAAGGCCGTTGTTGACGAAGATGCAGGTGAGGTTCTGGCCTATGGCCCTGTGCAGCAGCACTGCGGCCACGCTGGAGTCCACTCCGCCGCTCAGGCCGAGGATGACCTTGTCGTCGCCGACCTTCTCCCTCAGCTGTCTGATGCTGGTGTCGATGAAGGACTCCGATGTCCAGTCGCCCTTGCAGCCGCATATGCCCAGCGCGAAGTTGGCGAGAATCTTGGAGCCTTCCACGGTGTGGAACACCTCCGGGTGGAACTGCACGGCATAGGTGTCCTCGCCGATGAATCTGTAGGCCGCATAGGCCACTTCAGCCGTGGACGCGAGGGTCTCGGTGCCTTCGGGCATGCGCGAGATGGTGTCGCCGTGCGACATCCAGACCTGGGAATGGTCCGTCACGCCCTTGAAGAGGGGAGACTCTTTGTCAAGAATGTCGAGATAGGCTCTGCCGTATTCGCGGGCATAGGAGCTCTCCACGGTTCCGCCGTATTTCTGGGCCAGATACTGGGCGCCGTAGCATATGCCCAGGATGGGAAGCCTGCCTTTCACCCGGTCCAGATCCATCTGGGGAGCGTTGGCGTCCCTGACGGAGCAGGGGCTGCCCGACAGGATCACTCCCTTTATCTCGGGAGTTATTTCGGGAAGTTTGTTGAACGGCACGATCTCGCAGTAGACGTTCAGCTCGCGGAGTCTTCTTCCGATGAGCTGGGTCAGCTGGGACCCGCTGTCCAGGATGATGATTTTTTCGGTCATTTCAAAATGGCTTGGTTTGTTTTCGCTCTGCAAAAATAATGGTTATCCGCATAAGAAGCGAAAAATTATCTGAAGATATTTAGTAAATTTGCGGCTTTGTAAGCAAAAAGAAGAAATGGATATCAGAAACATCGCTATCATCGCCCATGTCGACCACGGCAAGACGACCCTGGTGGACAGGATGATTTATCAGGCGAACCTCGTCAGGAAGCCGGAGAATCTCGGCGAACTCATCCTTGACAACAACGACCTCGAGAGGGAAAGAGGCATCACCATTCTGGCAAAGAATGTGTCGGTGATGTACAAAGGAGTGAAAATCAACATTATAGATACCCCTGGCCATAGCGACTTCGGCGGCGAGGTGGAAAGGGTCCTGAACATGTCCGACGGCGTGCTGCTCCTGGTGGACGCCTTCGAAGGCTGCATGCCGCAGACCCGTTTCGTGCTGCAGAAGGCCCTGGAGCTGGGCAAGAAGCCCATAGTGGTCGTGAACAAGGTCGATAAGCCCAACTGCCGCCCGGACGAGGTCCAGGAGGAGGTCTTCGACCTCATGTTCAACCTCAACGCCAACGAGGACCAGCTGGATTTCAAGACGGTCTATGGCAGCGCCAAGCAGGGCTGGATGTCCACCGACTGGCGTAAGCCCACCGGCGACATAACCCCGCTTCTGGACACGATCCTGGAGGAGATTCCCGCTCCGAAAGAGGTGGAGGGCACGCCCCAGATGCTGATATCGTCGCTTGAGTTCTCGCCCTATGTGGGCAGAATCGCAGTGGGCAAGATCACCCGCGGTTCGCTCAAGACCGGAATGAACATAAGCCTCTGCAAGAGGTATGACATAGTGGAGAAGCAGAAGATCAAGCAGCTTATGGTCTTCGACGGCCTCGGCAAGAGGAACGTGGACGAGGTCCAGTGCGGCGACATCTGCGCCGTCGTGGGCATAGAGGGCTTCGAGATCGGCGACACCATAGCCGATTATGAGAACCCGGAGGCGCTTCCGCCCATCACCGTGGACGAGCCCACCATGAGCATGGTCTTCACCATCAACAATTCGCCTTTCTTCGGACGTGACGGAAAGTTCGTCACATCCCGCCATATCAAGGACAGACTCGACAAGGAGCTGGAGAAGAACCTCGCGCTGAGGGTGAAGCCCGGCGTGAACGCCGATTCCTTCGTTATCTACGGACGCGGCGTCCTGCATCTTTCGGTGCTCATCGAGACCATGCGCAGGGAAGGCTTCGAGCTTCAGGTCGGCCAGCCCAAGGTGCTGGACAAGACCATAGGCGGCCAGCGCTGCGAGCCTGTGGAGGAGCTTTCCATCGAGGTGCCCGAGGAGTTCGTGGGCGCCGCCATCGAGATTTCCACCCGCAGGAAGGGAGCGCTCCTGAGAATGGAGCCCAGGGGAGACAGGACTCTGCTCGAGTTCGAGATTCCCACCCGAGGCCTTATGGGACTGAGGAGCAACCTCCTCACCGCCAGCCAGGGAGAGGCCGTGATCGCGCACAGGTTCAAGGAGTATCAGCCCTATAAGGGCGAGATCGAGAGTCGCACGAACGGTTCGCTGGTTTCGCTCGAGACGGGCGAGGCCGTGGCCTATTCCATGAACAAGCTCCTGGACAGGGGCCGCTTCTTCGTGGATCCGGGCGAGGAGATCTATGCCGGCCAGGTGGTGGGCGAGCACACCAGGGATTTCGACCTGAATGTGAACATATGCAAGACCAAGAAGCTCACCAATGTGCGTGCGGCCGGAAGCGACGAGAAGATCGTGCTTCCTCCGGCAGTGAAGTTCTCTCTCGAGGAGGCTCTGGAGTATATCCAGGAGGACGAGCTCGTGGAGGTGACCCCTCACCATATGCGTCTGCGCAAAGTTCTGCTCGATCCGCTTGACCGTAAAAGAAAAAGCGACGCCGGGAATTGATTTTCCAAAAGTTTTGTTTAAATTTGCAACCCCTTAAAGGCTGCTTTGTATCTTTTGGGCTGTGAAAGAAGATTACATTATACCTCTTAACGGACTGGGTGAAGGCAGACACGTGTTCAACAGACATGTGGGGAAGGAGTTCTTTGAAGATTTTGGCTGCTCAGATATCATTGATTCTGACCTGGATGCGGTGATTTCCGTGGAAAAGAACGGAAAATATACAGGCATCGACTGCTCGCTGGACGGGGTTCTGACCGTACCGTGCGACAGGTGCTCCGAGGCTTTGGACATTCCGGTCTCGAAGATAGTCAGGCTCAGTGTCAAGTTCGGGCCTGAACCTTCGTCGAAAGATCCGGCGGAGGCTTCGGACAGCGGTAGGGAGGTCGTTTATCTCCCGGAGGACGAGGCGTCCATGGACATGTCGCAGATTATCTATGACTATTCCATTCTCTCGCTGCCCATGAAGAAGGTCCATGCCGAGGGGGAGTGCAATCCCGAGGCGCTGAAGTATCTGGTGTCTGAAATGCCGGACGCGGAGGGTGCGCCTTCCGCCAAAGATCCTGATAACAGTCCTTTTGCCGCTCTCAAGGGGTTGTTTGACAATTGATTGCAGAGCGGAGTTGAATGAATATTAATTAAAAAGTATATAGGCAATGGCACATCCGAAACACAAACTTTCCAAGCAGAGAAGGGATAAGAGAAGAACCCACGATTTTGCTGCCGTTCCCACACTGGCTACCTGCCCTCATTGCGGTGCTACCGTGATCTATCACAGAGTATGCCCTGAGTGCGGATATTACAGAGGACGTCAGATCATCGAAAAGAGCGCTGAGTAATTTTCGCTTATACAGAGACTGTAGGGCCCTATAGTTCAACGGATAGAACGGAAGTTTCCTAAACTTTAAATCGTGGTTCGATTCCACGTGGGGCTACGAGCAGGCCGGCTGAGATTTCAGCCGGCCTGTCCGTTTTCATGGAAATGTGAGGATGAAGGGAATTGGTAAAGATTGTGTATATTTGTGTATTTGTAGATTGCTGAGAAAGGACAATGAACAAAAAGGTACTGATAGCATGTCTTTCGGCGCTGGCCGCACTGGCCGCCGTGATAGCCGTGTCTGTCGTTTTTCTTTATTCCGGAAAAGGAAAAGAGAAAGACGGCGGCGCCGCCCTGCCTCAAAAGTCCGAATACAGGCTGCTCTCCGCAGTCCCCTCGGACGCCGCCATGTTCATGACCTTCTCCGCCTTCTCCTCCGCAGTCTCCTGCACCGCCGATTCCACCAAGATCTTCGGCGCCCTCCTCACCGACGCCAGAGAAGCCAGGCACCCCTTCAGGGACATGATGGACTCCCTGGGGAAAATCTCCCGCAAATCCCTCCCCGACGGCCCTGCAGTGGTCTCCATGCACTACATCAGGAACATGGCCCCGCTGCTGGCGCTTGAAATCGGCAGAGCCGGCGCCGACACCACCGACGCCGTCCGCCTCCTGATCTCCGTGGCCCGGGACAAAGGCCTCTTCACCCGCATCGCCGACTGCTCCGTCCTCACCGACGAAGACAGCCCCCTCCACAAGACCTCCGTGCTGCTCGTCTCGGCATCCGAAACCCTCCTCACCGGCTCCGTGCGCCATCTGGAAAGCGGCGCTTCCGTGCTGGACCAGGAATCGCTCTCCGAAGCCGCCGCCTCGGCCGAAGGCCACAACTCACTGTTCATATCCCACGAATACATATCCAAACTCATGGCCTCCGACCTTCTCAGGCCATATTCCTCCTACGGCAGCTTCTTCAAAAAGACAGCCGACTGGACCGTCCTCTCTTCGGATCTCCGTCCCGGCGGCAGCCTCCATATGACCGGCCGCATGGTCGCATCCGACCGTGACCAGTCCGCCATCATAAACATGTTCCGCACAGCCGGGGCCGGAGAACAGAAATTCGCCTCCGCAGCGCCGGCCGAGACATGGTTCGCCCTGTCCCTCTCCACTCCGGACATCGCAGGATATGTCCGCGCCTACAAGAGCTGCCTGGACGCCAACGGCAAACTCGAGCGCTTCAACCAGCTTGCCGCCGCCCTCGGCAAGAAGGCCGGAATCGACCCGCTCCGCTGGGCTGAGTCGCTGGATATCAAGGAAATAGCCAGGGCCGACGTGCCCGCCGGCGACAGCCTTGTGTCCGTGCTGCTGCTGCGCCCCGCAAAAGAAGACAAGAGCATCATAACCAAGGGAGCCGCATCCGGCAGCCTGAAAGACTGCGCGTCCCCCTATCCCAATCCATATGCCGGCTTCGTGTCAGCCCTGCTGGGCGACATCTTCGAAGTCGATGACAGCTACTCCCTCTACAGAGACGGTTGGCTGGCCTTCGGCTCCGAGGCCTCCCTCGCCACTCTGGGCGGAGGCACCCTCGAGTCCACCCTTTCGGCCTCCGGAACGGCCCTCCCCGCCAGGGAAGTCAGCCTGAGCGCCTATTTCGGCGTGTCCGGCATCCCTTCCCGCCTCGGCGAAATCTTCCGCCCCGCCATGGCCTCCAGCGTGCAGGCCACCCTTTCGGGCGTCACCGACGAGCACGCCACCCTTTCCCTCTCCGGCGACAGACTTACGCTGGACGTGGTCCGCGCCTCCGTGGCTCCTGACAAAAAAGCACCCGTCGCGGCGGTGAAAGACACCGTGGTCTATGTGAACGCGGGCCCCTTCGAGGTCCTCAACTCCGGCACCGGAAAGAAAAACACCCTCAGCCAGGCCGCCAACGGGACCCTCAGCCTCAGGGACGAGGCAGGCAAGGGCCTGTGGGGAATTCCCTTCAGCGGGAAGCTCTGCGGCAGGGTGGAGAGCATAGACTACTACAACAACGGAAAGATACAGTTCCTTTTCGCCAGCGGCTCCAAGCTTTATCTGCTCGACCGTCTGGGCAGGTTCGTGAAGCCGTTTCCCGTGGATCTCGGCACGGAGATTGTGCTGGGTCCCGCAGCCTATGATTTCACCGGAGCGAAAGGCTACACGGTGATGGTCCTCTTCTCGGACAACACCATAGGCATGTACGACCTTCACGGCCGTGTCAAAGAAGGCTGGCTCGGCATAACCTCCGGCGAGACGATAAAGTCGCTGCCCGAGCTGGTGGAGACGGGAGGCAAGAAATATTGGGCGGTCAGGACGTCCGCCAGAATGGAGTTCTACGGATTCATGGGAGGAGAACCTCTCACGGACTGGACCGGGAACAAGACAATACGTCCGGACAGCGGAATTACGGTCGAAGACGGAGCGGTCAGCGTGACCTGCTTCGACGGCAAAGTCCGCAAAGTCAAGCTTAAAACTGAAAAGTAAGATGGAATTCACATCACTGAACAAAACTTTCGAGAAAAGTTTCAAAGACAACTGGGACAACGCCGCGCTTTCCAACTATCAGGGCGTCACACTATTCTACAGGGACGTCGCAAGGCGCATAGCCAAGCTGCACATCGCCTTCGAACAGTGCGGGCTCAAGAAGGGCGACAAGGTGGCCATATGTTCGAGAAACCAGGCCAACTGGGGAGTCAGCTTCCTCGCCGCCCTCACCTACGGAGCGGTGGCCGTCCCGATTCTGCACGAGTTCAAGCCCGGCAACATACATTATCTGGTCAACCATTCTGAGGCCAAGGTGCTCTTCGTCGATGACGTCATCTATGAGGGACTCAATGTCGAGGAAATGCCCAACCTCTATGTCATCGTCCAGATCAATACCTTCAAGTTCCTGTATGCCAAGACCCAGGAGCTCTGGAACGTCAGAGAGCACCTGAACGAGAGCTTCGGAAAGAAATATCCCAACAACTTCGAGAAGAAGGACCTGGACTACTATGAGGACAGCGCCGAGGAGCTCGCCCTCATCAACTACACCTCCGGCACCTCCGGCTTCTCCAAGGGCGTCATGATTCCCTACCGCGCCCTCGTGTCGAACGTCCAGTTCGCCAAAAAGGCCGAGCCGCAGATAAAGCCCGGCGCCAAGGTCGTGGCCATGCTGCCCTCCGCACACATGTATGGAATGATGTTCGAGTTCCTGTTCGAGATGGCCGTGGGCGCCCATGTGCACTTCCTCACCAGAGTGCCCAGCCCCAAGGTGATCATGCAGGCCTTCTCCGAGATCCACCCGAGCATCATAATCGCCGTGCCGCTGATCATCGAGAAGATTTATAAATCAAAGCTCAAGCCCATCATAGACCATAACAGGCTCTTCTTCAAGCTCCCCGTGCTGGACAAGATGGTGCAGAAGAAGTTCCGCACCGAGCTCATCAACACCTTCGGAGGCGAGTTCGAGGAGGTGATTCTGGGCGGCGCCGCCTTCAACCCGGAGGTGGAGTCCTTCTTCCACATGATCGGCTTCCCCTACACGGTCGGCTACGGCATGACCGAGTGCGCCCCCATCATCGCATATGCCCACTGGAATGAGGCAAGACTCAATTCCTGCGGATATGCCGCCCCCAATATGGAGATAAAGATCGACTCCGACGACCCCGAGCACATTCCCGGCGAGGTCTATGTGCGCGGAGCCAACGTCTGCCTCGGCTACTATAAGAACGAAGAGGCCACCAAGGCCTCCTTCACCGAGGACGGCTGGTTCAACACCGGCGACATGGGCGTCATGGACAAGGACGGCTACCTTTACCTTAAGGGCAGGTCCAAGTGCATGATTCTGGGACCTTCCGGACAGAACATCTATCCCGAGGAGCTCGAGGCCGTGATCAACAACGTGTCCTATGTGGTGGATTCCCTCGTGATCGAGGACCACGGCAGCCTTGTGGCCCTGGTCTATCCCAACTACCACCAGGCCGAGCTGGACGGACTCACCAGGCAGGATCTCGAGAAGAGGCTCAACGACAGCCTCCCCGAAATCAATACCCAGATTCCCAACTATGCAAAAATCAAGAAGATAGAGTTTATGCCCGAGGACTTCGAAAGGACTCCCAAGCGCAGCATCAAGCGCTATCTTTATCAGAGAAACTAACGATCTGCCATGAGCAAATTCGACCGGAGCTATATCGAGATGGCTTCCATATGGGCGAAAAACTCTTACTGCAAGAGACGCCAGGTGGGGGCCCTGCTGGTCAAGGACAACATGATCATCTCGGACGGGTACAACGGCACTCCGTCCGGGTTTGAAAATGTGTGCGAGGACGAGACCGGGGCCACCAAGCCCTATGTCCTCCACGCCGAGGCCAACGCCATCACCAAGGTGGCCAAATCCGGCAACAGCAGCGCCGGCGCCACGCTCTACATCACGGCGTCCCCCTGCATCGAATGCTCCAAGCTGATCATCCAGGCCGGCATCAAGAGAGTGGTGTACCGCGACGAATACCGGCTCACCGACGGGGTGGACCTGCTCCGCCGCGCCGGGATAGAGGTGGAGAAAATTGACTGAAAATGGAATCCAAGGACAGAAGCGCCTATATAGCCGCCCTTCTCGGCGTGATTCTCGGTGTGCTGCTGGCTCTCACCTTCGGGCATATAGCCGGAAGCGGGAAGAAGCGCGCCGACTATGCCGACTGGCAGAAACTCAATATGATACTCAACCAGGTGGAGGCCAACTATGTGGACACGGTGGATGTACGCAAGGTCACCGACGCCGCAGTGGTGGCCGCGCTCGCCCAGCTCGACCCCCATTCGGTCTATCTGCCTCCGCAGGTGCGCCAGGAGTCTGACGACGAACTCGAGGGCAACTTCGACGGCATAGGCATACAGTTCAACGTGCCCAACGACACCGCAGTGGTGCTGGAGGTCATCGCCGGCGGCCCGTCCGAGAAGGTGGGCATCAAGCAGGGCGACAGGCTGCTGCGCATAGACGACCGTCCCATAGCCGGAGTGAAATTCCCGCAGGACAGCATGGTCCGGAACATGAAGGGCCCCTCCGGGACCAAGGTCACCGTCACGGTGAGCAGGGACGGAGAGGAGATTCCCTTTGAGATCACGCGCGGAAAGATTCCCGTGCACAGCGTGGACGCATGGTTCATGGCCGACGACACCACAGGCTATATCCGTCTGTCCAAATTCTCGCGCAACACCTTCGCCGAGTTCACCTCCGCTGCCGCCAAGCTGCTGGAACAGGGCATGACGAGGCTGATCTTCGACCTCAGGGACAACACCGGAGGCTATTTCGACCAGGCGCTGCTCCTCTCGGACATGTTCCTGGACAAGGGCGCCGAAATCGTCTATCTGCAGGGTCTGCACAGAAAGAGAGAGAACTACACCGCTACAGGCAAGGGCCTGCTCAAGGATATAGGCCTATGCGTCCTGATCAACGAGTCTTCGGCTTCGTCCAGCGAGATATTCGCCGGCGCGATCCAGGACAACGACCGCGGATTGATAGTGGGCCGCAGGTCGTTCGGCAAGGGACTGGTGCAGGAGCCGGTCTATTTCACCGACGGCTCCGGAGTCAGAATCACAGTGGCCAGGTTCTATACGCCTTCGGGCCGCTGCATCCAGAAGCCCTATTCCTCCGACTACAGCTATGACATCTACAAGCGCTACGCCGACGGCGAGATGTTCACCGCGGACAGCGTGAAGGTGGACAGCACCGCGGCCTACAAGACCGTGGGCGGCCGCACCGTGTATGGCGGGGGAGGCATAATCCCCGACGTGTTCGTGCCGGTGGACACCACCAGGGCCACGCCCTATTACATAGCCTGCAACAGGAAGGCCACCGCCATGAGATATGCCTCCGCAATGTTCGACAAATATGGCGACAGACTGGGCTCGATCGACGATTTCAAGGCTCTTGACGCCTTCCTCGACTCCATAGACATCCCCGGCGGATTCCGCAGCTTCGCGGCCTCCGAAGACGGCATCAGGCTGCGCTCCGAGGCGGAGTGGAATAAGACCGCCCCCTATCTGGTGCCTCAGCTGAGGGCTCTGGTGGGCAGATATTCCAAACTGGGAGACAACGCCTTCTACAAGCTTTATCTCCCGGTGGACGATGACGTCAAAGCGGCGCTGGCCGCAAAGTGATGATCCTGAATTAAACTTCCCCGGCGGGGAAATCATTACGGAGGCGTATGGCCGGCCTATCGCCGGTTATATGCCTCCAGTGCTTTTCTGAGCACAAGAAGGGCGCGGCCGAGGTCCTTTTCGTTGAGGACATAGGCCAGTCTCACCTGGTTCCTGCCCAGACCCGGAGTCGAATAGAATCCGGAGGCGGGGGCCATCATGAGGGTCTCGCCCACATATTTCTTGCCGTCTTCCGACACCTCCGAGCCGTCTCCATAGACGAAGTCGGAAAGGCACCACCTGCAGAAATCCTCGGCATCGGCCACGGGGAGCGCGGCCACGGTGTAGAAGGCGCCTCCGGGCAGGGGAGAGTAAACCCCGGGGATGGCGTTGAGCTCCTTCATGAAGTAGTCGCGTCTTCTGCGGTACTCTTCATAGACCTCCTTAGAGTACTGTTCCGTGCCCTCGATGGAGGCTTCGGCCACGATCTGGCCTATGAGAGGCGGGCTGAGCCTGGCCTGGCAGAACTTCATTATCACGTCCCTGAGGGCCCTGTTGCGGGTCACTATGGCTCCGATCCTTATTCCGCATTCGGAATAGCGCTTGGACACAGAGTCGATCAGCACGACATTGTCCTCGATGTCCTTCAGGTGCATGGTCGAGACATATTCCACTCCGCTGAAGTCGAACTCGCGATAGACCTCGTCCGAGAACAGGAAGAGGTCGTGCTTTTTCACTATCTGGCGGAGCTGCTCCATCTCGCCGGCGGTGTAGATGTAGCCGGTGGGGTTGTTGGGGTTGCAGATCAGTATGGCCTTGGTCCTGGGGCCTATCATGGCCTCGATCTCTTCCACGGGCGGCAGCGCGAAGCCGTTGTCTATGGAGGAGGTCACGGTCTTGATCACGGCGCTGGCCGAGATGGCGAAGGCCATGTAGTTGGCATAGGCCGGCTCGGGGACTATAATCTCGTCGCCCGGGTTCAGGCAGGCCAGAAATGCGAAAAGCACGGCTTCCGAGCCTCCGGTGGTGATGATTATGTCGTCCGGGCTTACGTTGATGTTGTATTTTGCATAGTAGCCGGCCATCTTCTTCCTCAGGCTGAGGAAGCCCTGGCTGGGGCTGTATTCCAGTGTGGTCCTGTCTATGGTCTTGAGCGAGTCCAGACCCTGCTTCGGGGACGGAAGGTCGGGCTGTCCGATGTTCAGGTGATAGATTTTGACTCCTCTGTTTTCTGCCGCATAGGCCAGCGGAGCAAGTTTTCTGATCGGGGATGACGGCATCTGCAGGCCGCGCTGGGAAAATTTGACCATAAGACCGTAAAATTCATTAAAGTTCGTCACGCTAAGTTAGCTATATTTTTCCGAGCCCGTTCAAAAAATGAGCGAATCATGGAGCCGTCTATGCGATTATTTCTAAATTTGCCCCGATATCCGCGTCTGTGGATATGACTCAACAATAAATAATTCTGACTATGAAAAATTTCGTCAAGATCACGCTTGCGGTAATGTGCGGAATCCTTGTCATGAACATCATCGGAGTGATTGTCTTCCTCATGTTCATCGGCTCCGCCGTGTCCGCGGCCGGAAGCTCAGCCCCCGTCATCCCCAGAAGCGGCGTGCTGAAGATGGACATGTCCAAGATTTCGATTGTGGAACAGCCCGCTCCCTCGGTGGACATGAAGGACGTTCTCAGCGGCGGCGCCACAGTGACTCCTGTGGGCATATGGAATGCGGTGCAGGCCATTGAGCATGCGGCCGCCGATCCCGGAGTGAAATTCATATATCTCAAGCCGGACGAAATCTCCGCCGATATTTCCTCCATCGAGGAGCTCCGCGCGGCGCTTTCCGAGTTCAGGAAAAGCGGCAAGGCCGTCGTCTCCTATATCTCCTCGCCGAGCACGCTCTCCTATTATCTGGCCAGCGTCTCCGACAAGGTGTTCATGTCTTCCGCTTCCGGCGCATCTCCGATGATTGTCGGAGTCGGCAGCCAGTTGTTCTTCCTCAAGGACATCCTTGACAAGTTCGGAGTGAATGTGCAGCTCATCCGCCACGGAAAATACAAATCCGCCGGCGAGACCTTCATAAAGAACGCCCCCAGCCAGGAGAATCTCGAGCAGAACCGCGAGATGATCGGTTCCATCTGGAACTCCATCGCGGGCGAGGTGGCCGAGAGCCGCGGAATCAGCGCCGATGACTTCAGCGCCATGGTCGATGAACTCAAGCTCGGCGACGCCGCCGACATGCTGGAGAATTCGCTCGTGGACGAGCTTCTGTCCAGGGAGGAGATGCGCGAAAGGATAGCCTCTCTCGCCGTCGAGGACAAGTTCTCCGACGTCTCGATGATTCCCTTTTCGGACTATGTGGCCGTCAACGGCAACGGAAATCTCAACTCCAAGAAGAAAATAGCCGTCGTCTATGCCGACGGAAACATCGTGGAGGGCGAGAGCGCGTCGAATGTGGCCGGAGACACCTTCTCCACGATTCTGGCTTCGATCCGCGAGGATGACGGCATTGCGGCTGTCGTGCTCAGGGTCGCTTCTCCCGGCGGCAGCGTGATCGCTTCCGACCAGATCAAGAACGAGATAGACCTTCTCAGGGCCGTGAAGCCCGTCATCGCCTCCTATGGCTCTTATGCGGCTTCCGGCGGCTACTGGATCTCCAACAGCTGCGACCGCATATTCACGGACAAGACCACTCTCACCGGCTCGATCGGCTGCTTCAGCATGATTCCCGACCTGAGCAAGACGGCCAGCGACATTCTCCATGTGGGGATCACCGCCGTGGGCTCGAGCCCCCATTCCGACATGTATTCTCTCATGAGGCCGCTTGACAAGGCCGAGACCGAGTATATGCAGAATTCCATAGAGCAGATTTATGGCGACTTCGTGTCCACAGTGGCCCAGGGCAGGGAACTGACTCCCGAATTTGTGGATTCCATCGCGCAGGGCAGGGTCTGGACCGGAGCTGACGCTCTCGGCATAGGCCTGGTCGATTCCATAGGCGGTCTCAAGGACGCAGTGCAGTATGCCGCGGTTTCCGCCGGCGAGCCCGACCTTTCGCAGTGGACCGTCGAGGCTTATCCGAAGCCCCAGACTGCCATTGATATGATCATTTCGGCCATGGGACAGAAGCTGGACGGCGACAAGGACGTGCTTGCGGGCACTCCGTTCGCCGGAGTCGAGAAGGCCTTCAAGAACTGGACATGGGAAGGCTCCGAGCACATCTATGCCCGCATGCCCTACGAAATCGTAATAAAGTAAGCAGTATTTTTTAGAGAAGGCGGCTGATAATGTCAGCCGCCTTTTTTTTGTTCATCGGCAGGCTCTCCGGTTTTGTTTTTCTCTTTGATGCCAGGCGGTCGGACTTCTGAGAGCATGTCCACCCCCGGACGTGGGTAGGGGGCGGGGCCCGTTGACAGCAAGTTATCGCGAAGCGATGACGCAGATGGCAATGGGAGGGGCCGGAGCGAACGAAGTGAGCG
>CAZIFT010000011.1:0-29506 GCA_964538395.1 uncultured Muribaculaceae bacterium | reverse complement strand
CCTAATGAATCTGGGCGCCGTTGACGAGAGCCTCCTGAGGGGTGATGAACCTCATGGTGCCGTCGCCCTGCGCGGCCATCAGAATCATGCCCTTGGACTCAATGCCGCGGATTGTGCGCGGAGCCAGGTTAGCCAGAATGCAAATCTGCTTCCCGACCATCTCCTCCGGCGAATAATACTGAGCTATGCCCGACACGATGACCCTCTTGTCGATACCCGTGTCTATGGTAAGCTTCAGCAGCTTCTCCGTCTTCGGCACACGCTCGGCCTCAAGCACAGTGGCCGTCCTTATGTCCATGCGGTCAAAATCCTCCCAGCTCACCTCCGGCTTCTGAGGCTCAATCTTCTTCGCAGCCTCCTCGGCGGCCTTCGCGGCCTCCTCAGCCTCCTGAGCCTTCCTGATGGTCTCCAGCCTCTCGATCTGCGCATCGATCGCGTCATCCTCAATCTTCGCGAACAGAAGCTCGGCCTCGCCCAGCTCATGGCCCGCGGGAACCAGCTCGTCCCGTCCGACCATGTCCCAGTTCAGCACCAGACCCTCCTGCGCAGCGGACTCGCCCGCATGCACCGTGTGGAGAGCGGCACCCTCGCCGTCCCTATAGGTATTCTCGGTCTCAGCCTCCCCCTTGCGGTGGTCAGAGCCCACATAGAGACCGGCCTTAAGCATCTTGCAGAGCTTCTCCACTGCGAAAGGAGTGAACGGCTCGAACACCACGGCCAGGTCGGCGCAGATCTGCGCGCACACATTAAGGATGGTGGCGCAGCGGGCCATGTCGGTCTTGGCCACCTTCCAGGGCTCCGTGTCGGAGATATACTTGTTTCCGGTCCTGGCCACGGACATGGCGTCCTTCAGAGCCTCGCGGAAATGATAGGTCTCGATATTCTTCTCCAGCGACGCCTTGAGAGCCGGGATGGCGTCCAGGGCGGCCCGGTCAATCGGCAGAAGCTCGCCGGCAGCGGGCACCTTGCCTCCGAAATACTTATGCGTGAGCACCATGGCGCGGTTCACGAAATTTCCGAATATGGCCACCAGCTCGCTGTTGTTCCTGGACTGGAAATCCTTCCAGCTGAAGTCATTGTCCTTGGTCTCCGGAGCGTTGGCCGTGAGCACATACCTCATCACGTCCTCCTTGCCCGGGAAATCATGCAGATATTCATGCGCCCACACGGCCCAGTTGCGCGAAGTGGAAATCTTCCTGCCCTCGAGATTAAGGAACTCATTGGCCGGCACATTGTCCGGAAGAATATATCCGCCGTGAGCCTTGAGCATGGACGGGAACACTATGCAGTGGAACACGATATTGTCCTTTCCGATGAAATGCACGAGCTTGGTGTCTCCGCTCTTCCACCACTTCTCCCACGAATCCGGAAGCAGCTCGCGCGTGTTCGACACATAGCCTATCGGCGCGTCGAACCACACATAGAGCACCTTGCCCTCGGCGCCCTCCACGGGGACCGGAATGCCCCAGTCAAGGTCGCGGCTGACGGCCCTGGGCTGCAGGCCTCCGTCAATCCAGCTCTTGCACTGGCCATAGACATTGCTCTTCCACTCCTTGTGGCCGTCCAGAATCCACTTCCTGAGCCATTCTTCATACTGGTCCAGAGGCAGATACCAGTGGGTGGTCTTCTTCTTCACGGGCTCGGCGCCGCTGAGCTTGGACTTGGGGGCGATCAGCTCCTCGGGGCTGAGGGTGCTGCCGCAGCTCTCGCACTGGTCGCCATATGCCCCCTCGAATCCGCACTTGGGGCAGGTGCCCACGATGTAGCGGTCAGCCAGGAAAGTCCTGGCCACGGGGTCATAATACTGCTCCGTCTCCTTGGTTATGAACTTGCCCTCGTCATAGAGCTTGCGGAAAAAGTCCGATGCGGTCTTGTCATGGACCTTGGACGTGGTCCGGCCATAGATGTCGAAATTTATGCCCAGGCCCGAGAAGGAGTCCTTGATTATCTTGTGATATCTGTCCACTATGTCCTGCGGAGAGCATCCCTGCTGGCGGGCCTTGATGGTGATGGGAACGCCGTGCTCGTCGCTTCCGCAGACATAAAGCACGTCCTCTCCCCTCATCCTGAGGTATCTGACATAAATGTCCGCCGGCACATAGACTCCGGCGAGGTGGCCTATGTGCACGGGGCCGTTGGCATACGGCAGCGCGCAGGTCACAAGGGTTCTCTTGTAATTATTGTCCATGGTTAATCTTATGTTCTATCTTACCCGCCCCAGAGCCTCGTCCAGAGCCTTTCTCTTTTCGTCCAGCGCCTGCATGTCCGCAAGAATCCCGTCCGCGGCGGCAGGCTCCGCCTTCAGTTTCTCAAACAGCTCGTTCCTGCGGAACTTGATCAGCGCAAGCTGATAGACCAGCAGCGAGCGGGGTACAAATTTAACCAGTTGAGTTGACACTGCGGTCATGGAAACAACGAATTTTTGCACCGTGAGCTGATATTTTTCGCCGGTGAGCTCGGCGGCCAGCGCGGCCACGTCCCGTTCCGGCCCGTCCATCATCGCCTTGACTATCGAATCCTGGTCCATCTCCGGACGGTTGTCATAGAAGTCGAAATATATGTCATAGGCCCTGCGGTAGAGCGAGTTGCGGAAAGCGACGCCGTCCGACTCCAGATTGCAGCTTATGAACGCCGCCACCGTGGTCTCCTCCCCCTCCTGATAATAGACCGAATCGGTCTCGAAATGCATGGGCGAAAGGCCATAGCGGAGAATGAACGACAGTAGCTCACGCTCCTCCGGCTCGAGGAGGACATATTCTACGCCCGGGCGTCCCGGCCGCACCCCGGCATCGGCCGGTTCCGGCGCGGCGGCCTCCGCAGGCTCTTCCTCCGGGCGGTAATCCCCGCCCTCGCGCGCGGGTCCTCCGGCAGGCTCCCCCTTCCTCCAGGCATCCTTCCGCTCGTCGGCCAGCATCCGGTCCCTGGTCTGGCGCACGCGGCCGAATATCGTCTGCGCGTCCATGTCGAAGCGGGAGGACAGGGTCTGACAATAGACCGAACGGGTGACGGCGTCCGGGATAAGGGCTATGGTGTCGGCCATGTCGTTGATGAGCCCGGCCCGTTTCAGGGGGTCGTTTCCCGACTCGCCCAGCAGCATATCCGTCTTGAACTCTATGAAATCCTGCTCGTTGTCGCGCAGAAAATCCTCCACCTCAGCCAGCGTGTGCTTCCTCGAGAACGAATCGGGGTCGTCCCCGTCGGGCAGCAGCACCACCTTGACCGAGAGGCCCTCCTTCAGCACCAGGCCCACGCCCCTGAGGGCCGCCTTGATTCCGGCCCCGTCGCCGTCATACATTATGGTGACGTTGTCGGTGTATTTCTTTATCAGCCGCACCTGCTGCACGGTGAGCGAAGTGCCGCTGGAAGCCACCACATTGGTTATGCCCAGCTGATGCATGGACAGCACGTCCAGATAGCCCTCGACCAGATAGCACCTGTCCTTCTGATGGATGGCGCTCTTGGCGAAGTTGATTCCGTAGAGGGTGTGGCTCTTGTCATAGACCTCGGACTGCGGGGAGTTGAGATATTTGGCGACGGTCTTGTCGCTCAGCAGGGTCCTCGCCCCGAAGCCTATCACGGCGCCGGCGTTGTTCTGGATCGGGAACACCACCCTGTCATGAAACTTGTCCAGGACCCGGCCGTCGTCATACTTGACGCATAGGCCCAGGTCCAGCAGATACTCCTCCTTGAAACCCTTGGCCAGCGCGGCGTCCCTGAGGGCATGCCTGCTCTTCTGAGCCCAGCCCAGGCCATATTTCCTTATGGTGGCGTCCTCCAGCCCTCGGCTCCTGAAATAGGCCAGGCCTATGGTCCTGCCCTCGTCGGTGGACAGCCCGGAGACGAAGAACTTCTCCGCGAAGTCCAGGACCAGCATAAGCCCCTCCCTGCGGTTTCTGGCGGCTATGTCTTCGGGAGTCTCCTCCTTCTCGACCACCTCTATCCCGTATTTGCGGGCCAGATACTTGAGGGCCTCCGGATAGGTCATGCCCTCGTGCTCCATCACGAAGCCCACGGCCGTCCCCGACTTGCCGCAGCCGAAGCACTTATAGATTCCCTTGGTCGGAGACACATGGAACGAGGGGGTCTTCTCGTTGTGGAACGGGCAGCACGCGACATAGTCGGAGCCCTGCCTCTTGAGAGAGACGAAGTCCCCGACCACATCCGCCACCTGCGCGGCGTCAAGAATTCTCGCGACAGTGTCCGACGGTATCATGTTTCAGATCAGAAAGGAAGGTCATCCCCCGGGTCGTCCCCGATGGGAGGAAGCTCCTGAGGAGCCGCGGGAGCGGCGGCCCTGACGGGTGCTCCGGCAGCTGCGGGAGCTCCGGCGGCGTTTTCCACCCTCCAGGCTCTCAGGTCCGTGTACCAGCGGCCGTTATACTCGCGGCTGCTTATGTTGAAGGAAACCTTGAGAGTGTCCCCTTCCGAAAAAGCTCCGAGCTCGCGGACCTTGTCCTCGCCCCACACGGAGAAAATGACTGTGGAAGGGAACTTCCCTTCCTGAATTTCAAGCAGGAACTCCTGCTTCTCCCACTGGCCTCTCGCCGATTTGCCGGACACCACCGGCAGCTTCCTGACGAGGCGGCCTTCCACCTCCAGATTTGCCATACTGTTATGTTATTTTTCCATTGTCCCGCCGAAGCGGAACGAAAACTGCCCGGTCCCACAAGAGGGTCCGGGCAGGTCGTTTTGTCTAATGAATCCGTTCCTTCCCGGCCGCGCCAGGATTACTTCACCGAAGAGGGCTCGATGTAGTGCCTGAGCGAGTCAAGCTGAACGTCGAAGATAAGAGTCGAGTTGGCAGGGATGACACCCATGTTGCGCTCGCCATATCCGAGAGAAGCGGGAACATAGAGCTTGATCTTTCCGCCCTCGCCGATAAGCTGGATACCCTCGGTCCATGCGGGGATGACCCTGTTGAGAGTCAGCACTGCGGACTCAGACTCGGGCTTGACCTCGTCGAACACGGTTCCGTCAAGAAGAGTGCCCTTGTAGTGGACATAGACGGTGTCCCTGGGGCCGGGCTTCTCTGCGCTGCCGGCTTCGGAGATGACATACTGAAGTCCGCTCTCGGTCTCCACGACGCCTTCGGTCTCCTTGTTCTTCTCGAAGTATTCCTTCTCCTTGGCGGCTGCCACGGCGCTCTCATACTTGTTGTTCATGGAGAGATACTTGTTTATCACGGAAGTGATCTCCTCGGGGTTCATCTTGAACTGCTTCACGAAGTTGGAATCGCTCTCGCTGCCCTTGGCATTGACGAAATCCTTCATGCCCTCGACCATGATCTTATAGTCCACTTCGCCGAAGTTATACTGCTTGAGCATCACGCCGTAGTTGAGTCCGAGCATGTAGCTGACGGAGTCCTGCAGAGCCTTGGAAGGCTTGAGGGCTGCAACTTCAGGAGAATCGGGGGTCTTTCCGCCCGAGACGCAGGCGGCGGCAGACACAAGGACTGCAGCCATTGCCAGAAATCTGAATGTCTTCTTCATCTTATTTTTGTTTGAATATTTTCAGGGAGGCAAATATCGCAATTTTTACCCAATTTGCCGATGTTTCACGGAAATTTTGGCTAAATTAGAGGAAAATCCCACCAGAAGCTGTTTTGAATTGATTCCCGAATTTTATTATGCGGAATTTTCGAAGCAGTTTCGGCTTCGGAAGAGGGAGCGCAGCGGTGGCTGCGTAACCGATGACGAAGATGAAAATGGCCGGAAAGGCCATGTAAGAAAAGAGAGGGATCATTTCAAAACAGTTTCTACATGACATTAAACGGCGCTTCCGACCTGCACACCGAGCTAAAAGAGTTCTTCGGCTTCGACTCCTTCAAGGGAGATCAGGAGGCCATTATCCGGAATCTCATAGACGGAGGAGACTCTTTCGTTGTGATGCCGACCGGGGGCGGAAAATCACTTTGCTATCAGCTCCCGGCGCTTGTCATGAAAGGCACGGCGATAGTGATTTCCCCCCTCATCGCGCTGATGAAAAATCAGGTGGACGCCATCAGGGGATTCGCCTCCGGCAACTCCGGAATCGCGCACTTCCTCAACTCCTCGCTCACCAGGGCCCAGACCGACACCGTGAAGGAGGACCTGCTCAGCGGAGTGACCAAGCTGCTGTATGTCGCCCCCGAATCCCTCACCAAGCAGGAAAACATAGACCTGTTCCGGCTTATAGACATATCCTTCTATGCCATTGACGAGGCCCACTGCATATCCGAATGGGGCCACGACTTCCGTCCCGAATACGGCAGAATCCGCCCGCTGATCGACGAAATAGGCCGCAAGCCCATAATAGCCCTCACCGCCACCGCGACCCCTAAGGTCCAGAGCGACATAATAAAGAACCTGGCCATAGAGGGCGCCAAAATCTTCAAAGCCTCCTTCAACCGGCCCAACCTCTATTATGAGGTCCGCGACAAGAGCAACGTGAAGGCCGACATGGTGAAGTTCATCTCCTCCATGCGCGGGAAGTCCGGAATAGTCTATTGCCTCAGCCGCAAGAAGGTGGAGGAAATCGCCGAGCTGCTGGTGCTGAACGGGATAAAGGCGGTGCCCTACCACGCCGGCCTCGCGGCCGAGGAAAGAAGCCGCAACCAGGACATGTTCCTGGGCGAAGAGGCGGACGTGATAGTCGCCACCATAGCCTTCGGCATGGGCATAGACAAGCCCGACGTGCGCTTCGTCATCCACTATGACATCCCCAAGAGCCTGGACGGCTATTATCAGGAGACCGGACGCGCCGGCAGAGACGGGCTGGAAGGCATATGCATAACCTATTACAGCCGCAAGGACGCCGAAAAGCTGGCCAAGTTCATAATGGGCAAAAAGGGCAACGAGCAGGAGATCGGCCGGCAGCTGCTGAAGGAGACCATGGACTATGCGGAATCGGGAGAATGCCGCAGGAAGCTGCTGCTCAAATATTTCGGAGAAGACTATCCTGGCTGCGGCTGCGGCAACTGCGACAACTGCCTGCATCCGGGAAAGAGATTTGACGGACAGAAGGAGATGAGCCTGGTCCTGCGCCTTGTGGAGGCGCTTCCGGAGTCGTTCGAAATCGAGCATCTGGCCAACATCATAGCCGGAAGGCACACCGCCCTTGTCAATTCCTACCGCCACGACTCGCTGGAGATGTTCGGCGAGGGCGCAGGGCACGACAGCCGCTTCTGGGGGTCGGTGATCCATCAGGGCATAATCCTGGGCTTCCTCCGGAAAGACATCGAGTCCTATGGCAAGATTTCGGAGACGGAATCCGGACACAAGTTCCTCAGGAAGCCGCACGAGATTCTGCTGGTGGAGGACAGGACCTTCCGCGAAGGAGACCCGGACGACGATGACGAAGTCAGGGACCCCGGGCCGGGAATGAGGGGCGACGGAGGCGGCGACGAGAAGCTTCTGGCCATGCTCAAGGGCCTGCGCTCCGACATGGCGAAGCGGCTCAAGCTGCAGCCGTGGGTGATTTTCGGAGACCCCACCCTCAACGACATGTCCATAATCTACCCTCTCACGCCGGAGGATCTGAAGAAGAAATGCCAGGGCGTCGGCGAGGGAAAGGCGGCGAAATACGGGGCCGAATTCCTCGACCTCATCAGGAAGTATGTGGAGGAGAACGACATAGTGCGTCCGGACGACTTCGTCCTCAAGACTCCCCCGGCGAAATATGAATACAAGGTGTTCATAATCCAGTGCATAGACCGGAAGATGGATTTCGAGGACATCGCCGACGCCAAGGGCCTGGACATGGACGGCCTGCTCACCGCGGTGGAGAGCATAGTGGAGTCCGGCACTAAGCTGGACATCAACTACTACATCGAGCAGGAAGTGGACGAGGACACCGTGGACGAGATCTTCACCTATTTCAAGGAAGAGGCCTTGTCGGATTCCATAGCCGACGCCGAAAAGGCCCTCCCGGACTGCGAGGAGGAGGAAATCCGCCTGGTGCGCATCAAGTTCCTCAGCGAAGTGGCCAACTGATTGCACGTCCGCCCGGCCATAGGCATAAGTCCCCGTTTTGCGCTGTGCGAAAAAGTCTGTACATTTGCGTTTTGCGCATATGCGCGTAATTCGGGCAAAAGGCTGTGGAAAGCAGAATAAAGAAATACATATTCCCGGCTGTCGTCGTTCTGGCGGCGGCGCTGCAGTCGATGGCTTCGGTCAGAGGGCCGTTTTCAGCATATGCCCGGACGGACTCGGAAGCGGCTCCGGACACTGTCATCTATGACAACTCCCGGATTTTCACCAAGTTCAGAAAAGACAGAATCGCCGACACGGGAGACTCGCTGTCCGACGGCTTCTCCGACGCCGAAGCCATGATTTCGGCCAGGGACACGCTCAAGGCCCCCGACTCGCTCAGATACACCGACCCGTTCCGCTTCAGATACTATGTAGCCCTCAACGACTCGCTCACCCATGTGCTGACGCGCGACTCGCTGCTGGCCGCGGGCGACACCCTCACCGTGGGCAGGCTCGACTCCGTCTATTTCGCCGACTCGGCGAAAAGGGCCGACGCCGCATTCCTGGCCTGGTACAGCTCGCTCGACAAGGCCGCCAGGAAGCAGTATGACTTCAACAAGAAGCAGGAGCGCAAGCAGCATCTGGCCGACAGCATACTCGACGCCAAGGACAGCATCAGGGCGGTGCGCGACAGCATAGCCGAGGCCAGGCCCCGCATTCTGGAGACCTTCGCCCTGCCCGACTCCATGCAGTACAAGAGGATAGTGAAGTGGCATTCGGACAGGCTGTTCAACACGCTGAACACCCAGAAGGTGGACACGAGCTACAATTACTGGTTCAACGACCTGCCGTTCATGCGGGAAGAGACCGGAGCCACATATCTCGGCGTCTCCGGATCGCCGGTCCAGTACTATGACTTCACCCGCCGCAAGGCCGAGGAGGGGGTCAGTTTCTATGCGCCCTACGAGCCCTACAGCTTCTCGCCCGGCACCGCCCCGATGTACAACACCAAGACCGCCTACACGGAGCTGGCCTACTGGGGCACCCTGTTCGCCAACAAGGAGCAGGAGGAGGACAACCTGCACATACTCACCACCCAGAACTTCTATCCGCAGCTGAACCTCACGCTGAGCTATGACCGCAACGGAGCCGGAGGCATGCTGGAAAACGAGACCGTGGACAACAGGACCGTCTTCGCCGGAGTCAACTGGCTGGGAAAGAGGCACACCGCCCATCTGGGATATATCTTCAACTCCATCAAGAAGGCCGAGAACGGAGGAATCTCCGACAATTCGCTGATCAGGGACACGACCATAGGCCCGAGAGAGGTGCCCGTCAGGCTCACCGATGCCGACAACCTGCTGAAAAAGAACACTATATACCTCAACCAGACGCTCCGCATCCCCTTCAGCTTCCTGAAGAAGAAGAAATCTGCGGCGGACTCGATAGCGGCGGCCGGAGGGCTGATCGACAAGGACGTGACCACGGCCTTCATCGGCCACAACAGCGAATATTCCACCTACCGGAAAATCTACACCGACAAGATCTCCGAGTCCGACACCGAGGCCAGGGAATACTACGGCGACAGGTTCTATATAGACCCCGTCCAGTCGGAGGACTCCATAAGGGTCATGAAGCTGGAAAACAAGGTGTTCATCAAGCTCCAGCCGTGGGCTTCGGACGCCGTGGTCTCGAGCGTGAACGCGGGTCTGGGCAACCGGATCATGAACTATTACATGGCTTCGCCGGCCGAAGACCAGACGCCCGCGAAGAACCATGTGGAGAACTCCACCTATCTCTATGGAGGAGCGGCCGGCCAGGTGAAGAAATATGTGGGATGGAACGCGACCGGGTCCTATACCCTGGTGGGCGCCAGGGCCGGCGACTTCAATGTGGAGGCCGACGCCAGGTTCAGCGTCTATCCGTTCCGCCGCCACAGGAAGAGCCCGCTGTCAGTCTCGGGCCACTTCGAGACTTCGCTCACATCCCCGGAATATTTCGAGAACCACTATTTTTCCAACCATCTGAAATGGGACAGCGACTTCTCGAAGACCTCGCGCACCACGGTGTCCGGAGCCATTGAAGTGCCGCACTGGAACCTGGGGCTCACTGCCGCCTACACCCTGATGTCGAACTATATCTATTATGACGAGCTGGCGGTGGCGGCGCAGAACTCCGACGCCATGAACGTGCTGAAGCTGGGCATAAACAAGGACTTCAGGCTCTGGAATTTCCATTTCGACAACAGGGCCTTGTTCCAGTTCAGCTCCGACGACGATGTCCTCCCCCTGCCCGCGGCGGCCCTCAATCTCAGATGGTATCTGCAGTTCAACATAGTGAAGGACGTGATGCAGATGCAGCTCGGAGCCAACGGGCTCTACACCACGTCGTGGTATGCCCCCGCCTATAATCCCGAGCTGGGGATGTTCCACAACCAGAAGAACGAGAAATACGGCGACTGCCCCTACATAGACCTGTTCGTGAACGTGCAGTGGAAGCGGGCCACGATTTTCGTGAAGCTGGTGAACGCCAACATGGGCTGGCCCAACAATTCGGCCGACTACTTCAGCGCCGACGGCTACATAAGGCCGCAGAGGTCCCTGAAATTCGGAGTGTGGTGGCCGTTCTATCTGCAGACCAGAAAGAACGGAACGGTCTCCGCAGGCGGCTCTCTCGGCGGCTCGCCGTCATCCGCCTCCGGCAGGCAGAGCGGCGGAAGCTCGTCAAGGTCCGGTTCCGGCGGATTAAGCGGCTTGAGCGGAAGAATGTAGCCGGCCATGGGGAAGAAAAAAGCCTGGACGCGTTTTCTCGTCTCGACTCTTGTGATCCTCATCGCCGCGCCAGCGATCACCCAGAAGGAGCTCGAGAAGCCTGAATCTCTTGACAAATTCAACTGCGTGCTGTGTCTCGCCGGCCATCACCCCGCCGGAATGAGCCTCAGCGCCGGCTTCAACTACGAGCTTATCCGGCTCTATGGCAAGCATCTGGCCGCCCGGCCTTCGGTATTTTCCTCCGCGTCGCCGGACTCCGTCATCAAATATATCCTCAGGGACAGCGTGAGGATAGCCGTGCTGCCCTACAGCGACAGCCTCGTCTCGTCGGAAAGGCTGGTCTGCTCCGAAGTGCTTCCGGACAGCACCGTGTGGGTCACCGACACCAATAATGAGCTGCTGGTGAGGTCTTTCGACAAATGGATGAAGACATTTTCAAAGACGGAGAGCTACCGCCGGCTCAAGGCCCGCTTCGCCCCCTCATATGAGCCCTATGGCAGGGCCGCCTCGGGCAATGAATTCGACGCCGCGGGGCCCTATGACGACATAGTCAGGCGCTGCGCCGCGCAGATAGGCTGGGACTGGAGGCTGCTGGACGCCCTGATCTGGCAGGAGTCCAAGTTCCGGATTGACGCCGTGAACCCTTCCGGAGCCGAAGGCCTGCTGCAGATGCTGCCGTCCACGGCCAGAAGGTTCGGCAACGACGACATGCTCGACCCCGAAAGGAACATAGAGACGGGCACGGCCTATATCGCCAGAATCGAAGCCATCCTTAAGGACTATTGCGACAGCGACGATCTGGTGAAGTTCACGCTGGCCGCCTACGTGGCCGGAGAAGGCAGGGTCCTGGACTGCATCAGATATGCCAGGGACAAGGGCATGGCCCACGCCACATGGAACGACCTGGTGAACGTGATGGACACGCTGCGGGTGGACAGCGACCCGGCCAAGGACTCGCTGCTTGTGTACGGAGGAATAAGGGGAATGGAAACCAGGGGATATGTCGATGCCGTATATTCCCTCTACGACGCCTTCAAGATCATTTCGCCCGCACGGTCTTCGCAGGATCAACCCGCGAAACATACAGCGACGGAATAAGCAGCGCCAGCATTATCACGGCATATGCGGCCAGATCGGCGGCCGCGACGCCCCACGGCGACAGACTCACCGGAACAAAGGAAACGAAATAATTCTCGGGATCCAGCCTGAGCAGATGAGTGCTTCCCTGGAGCAGGCAGAAAAGAATCGCGCATACATTGCCTATGGCCATGCCCTTGAGCACGACGCGGGACGACACGCGCAGAAAGATGCCGGCCACGGACCTGTCGGTCATGCCCATAGCCTTGAGCATGCCTATGGTGGAGGTGTTTCTGAACAGAGTTATGAGCAGGCCCGAGACCATGTTGAATCCGGCCACCACAGTCATCAGCAGCAGAATCACCAGCACGTTCCTGTCTATAAGGTCCAGCCACGAGAATATCTGCGGATACCGTCTCGACGCCGAGATCACGGCGGGGGCGTTCTCGTCCTCCGGCGACGCGGCATAAAGCCTGGCGCCTATCTCCTCCGCCTTCGCCTGCTCGGCGGCCCTGCCGTGGAACGGGGCCGACAGGTTCACCTCTATGGCCGAAGCCTCGTCCGCGCTCCAGCCGTTCAGCCTGCGCATGTCCTCCAGCCGGGCGAATATGACATAGCCCTGCCTTTCGCCGAGAATGTCGTCATAGACTCCGCTTATTGTGAATTTTCTGGCCTGAACCCTCTCGCCCACGAAATATGCGGGCAGGGACTCTCCAGCCTCCAGACCGAGCTTCCCGGCCATGGACCGGGGTATCACGATTCCGAGACTGTCGGTGCGGCCGGCGACACCTTTGAACACCGCGCCGTCTATCCCGCTTTCCGTCTTCACGATTCCCGCCCTGGAGACCACCTCGGAAGCGGAGACCACTCCCTCGATCTTCTCAAGCTCGGAAATGTAGCGCGCGCACCCGCGGAGCGGATGGCCGGCTGTCGAAAGGTCAGCCTCGGGGTCCGAGACCGAGACATCGCCGGAAAGCGTTTCCACTCCCTTTCGGAATTCGGCGCGGAACCCGGAAGAGATGGACACGGCAACTATCATGACAAAGAAAGAGATAGCTATGGCGACCATAGCTATCCTTTCATTGAAACGCAGCCGTGCTGCTATGAATTTTTCTGATTTCAATACATTACCAGATGTGGACGCGCTGGCTCTCGGGGAGGTACATGGGATCGCCCTCCTTGATGTCGAACGCATCGAAGAATGTCTGGAAGTTCTTCACGCCCACGTTGACCCTGTTGCTGGCCAGCGAGTGCACGTCGAGAAGGGTCAGACGCTTCTTCTCCTCATCGGTGATGTTCTGGGCCCAGATGATGCCGTAGGACAGATAGAACCTCTGCTCGGGAGTGAATCCGTCGATGGGGCCCTGAGGGTTGTCCTTAAGGGCGTTCTCCATGGCGGTGAATGCGATGCTCAGTCCGCCGTGGTCACCTATGTTCTCGCCCAGGGTGTTGTGTCCGTCGGCATGGAGACCGGGAACCACTTCCACGCTGTCATACTGCGCTGCAAGCACTTCGGCCTTTGCCCTGAACTTCTCGTCGTCCTCGTCGGTCCACCAGTTGACCATGTTGCCCTTGGCGTCGAAGAGACGGCCCTGGTCGTCAAATCCGTGGGACATCTCGTGTCCGATGACCACTCCGATGGCGCCGTAGTTGACGGGAGCGTCGGCGTCAGGATTGAAGAACGGCGGCTGGAGAATGGCTGCAGGGAAGCAGATCTCGTTGGTCGAAGGGTTGTAGTAGGCGTTCACGGTCTGGGGAGTCATGCCCCATTCAGCCCTGTCGGTGGCCTTGCCGAGCTTGGCCTTGTTGTCGGCGACATACCAGCGGCTGGCGGCGACCATATTGTCGTAATAGGACTTTTCAGGATCTATGACAAGAGAGCTGTAGTCCTTCCACACGTCGGGATATCCGATCTTCACGGTGAAGTTGGACAGCTTCTCGCGGGCCTTGACCTTGGTCTCGTCGCCCATCCAGTCGAGAGAATCGATGTGCTGGCCGAGAGCCACCTGCAGGTTGCTCACGAGGTCGAGCATCATCTTCTTGGAAGACTCGGGGAAGTAGCGCTCCACATACATCTTGCCCACGGCCTCGCCGAGGATGCTGTTGGGAACTGCCATAGCCCTCTTCCAGCGGGGTTTCTGCTGCTGCACGCCGGACATCTGGCGGCTGAAGAAGTCGAAGTAGGCGTTGTAGAAGTCGTCGCTGAGAGATCCGCATGCGTTCTGGATGAGCTGGCCGGCGACATAGTCCTTGAGGACGTCAAGGTCGGCCGATGCGAAGTACTTTGCGAAAGCGTCGAAATAGGAAAGCTCGGCCACGATGATTCTGTCCTGGTCCGGGATGTTCCTCTCGGCGAAATAGGTCTTGAAGTCAAATCCGGGATATGCCTTCTCAATCTCGGCGGTGGTCCTGGGGTTGTTCTGGGCCTCGATATTTCTCTCCATCACGTTGTCCCAGGAATTCTGGGCCAGCACATCCTCCACTGCGAGGGCGTTGGAGGCAGCCTTGGCGGGATCCCCGGCTCCGGCCAGTCCGAACACGGTCTCGAGGAAAGCGCGGTAGCCTTCCTTCAGGGCGGCGTTCTCTTCCTTCACATAATAGTCTCTGTTGCCGATTCCGAGTCCGCCCTGTCCCATATAGAGAATCTGCAGGTCGCTGTTCTCGAGGTCGGCGGAGACGGAAGCTCCGAAGAATGCGCCTTCGCCGGCGTCATGGAGCTGCGCGACCATCTTCACGAGGCCGTCCTTGTCGGACACGGCATAGATCTCGTCGAGATACTGCTTGATGGGGGCTGCGCCCTCTTCGTTCAGCTTCACGGAGTCCAGACCCATTTTGTAGAGGTCAGCGATCTTCTGCTCATTGCTTCCGGCCTCGGTCTTGAGGGAGGTGAGCTCCTTGAACAGGTCGTTGAGCCTGGTCACATTGTTTTCCCTGAGCATGTCGAAGGAACCGAACCTTGCATACTCGGCTCCGAGGGGATGGGATTTCTGCCACCCGCCCGTGGAATACTGATAGAAATCGACTTTGGGAGACACCGAAGTGTCAAGGTTGGCCAGGTCTATGGCCGGAACCGTTTCCTGTTTTGCGCCGCAACCGCTCATGATGACAGCAGCCGTCATAATCGCCAATGTTTTTATCTGCATATCTGATTAAAAAATTTATTGTTGTCAGTTTTGCAAAGTTAGCGTTTTTATGCGAACTTTGGCGTCCGAATTTCTACCGGATGATGAAAGGATTGGTTCAGTTCATAAAAGATTGGATGCTGCCCCTGGCGATAACCCTCGGCATAAGCCTGTATCTGATATATCATTTCATTCCGGCCCTCAAGCCTCTGGGCCCCGCAGGCAGCGTGATCGTGAACAAAGGCCAGCAGATTTCCATCACCATAATGCTGTTCCTGCAGTTCATAAAGGTCTCCCCCTCCGAGATGAAGACCCACAGGTGGCACATCTGGCTGCTTCTTTTCCAGGCACTTTCCTTCGTAGGCTTCGCAATGGTGGCAATGGTCGTGAAGAATGTTGACATGCGCATCCTCCTGGAGACAGCCATGCTCTGCCTCATCTGCCCCACGGCGGCGGCCGCTGGCGTGATCATCGACAAGCTCGGAGGCAGCCTGGCCGAGAACATGGCCTATGTGGCGATGGCCAACGCCATGGCCACCTTCCTGATTCCGGCCATAGTGCCGCTGGTGCACCCCACCGACTTCGGCTTCTGGGAGAGCGTGCTGCTCATAGCAAGGAGAATCTTCCCCATGCTTCTGATGCCCTGCCTGCTGGCATGGCTCATAAGATACACCGTCCCCGCCCTGCAGCGGTTCCTCGCCCGGTTCACCGGCTGGGCCTTCTATATCTGGGGCATAAGCCTCACCTTCTCCATGACCCTGGCCACCAGGGCTCTGGTCTATTGCAACCTCTCATGGGTGACGGTGGTCCTGATAGGAATAGTGACGGTCGTATGCTGCCTGCTTCAGTTCGCCATAGGCCACAGAATCGGCAAGCGCTTCGGCAAGGTGAGGGAAATCACCGCCGGGCAGTCGCTGGGACAGAAGAACACCGGCTTCATCATCTGGCTGGGATACAACTTCCTGACCCCCGTGACGGCCATCGCCGGAGGTCTCTACGCGATCGCGCACAATCTGGTGAATTCGGAAGAGCTCTACAAGAAGCGTCACGGGACGCTCTGACGCCCGTTTTGACGCCTGTCCGGGACCTGTCTGACGCCTATTTGGCGCCGTTCAGAGCGTTGAGCCGCACCTCGGCCGCCTTTCTGGAGGCCTCGTCCTCTCCATACTGAATCATCATCGGGAGATATTTCTTCTCCAGCTTGACATTTCTGGACCTGCGGGCCAGGATGATGCAGTTCTTTATCGCCGTGATGTCGTCCTTCTTCAGCTTCAGGACCTTGTTGTAGTATTTCAGAGCGTTTTTGTCATCTCCTTTGCACACAAGATAATAGGACCCGATATCGTCCAGGAAGACCACGTCGTCGGGGTTATGCTGCAGCATCTTCTCCGCGAGCGAGCGGAAGGCTTCATAGCCAGAGGCGGTCCCGGTCTTGAAGAAAGAATAGCAGTACTCCTGCATCAGGGTCTTGAAGGTCTCGTCGTCGGCCGGGCTTCCGGAATAGGTCCACTCGGGATGCTGCGTATAATTATAGTCAATCAGCTTGACGAGCTCCGAAAGGGCCATGTCGGGGCTGCCCTTCTCATAGTTGGCGAGGGCCGTGGCGGCGGCGCACCTGTTTTCCAGCCGGTCCGGATAGAGCCGGTTAAGCTTGTCTATGTATTTGCGGGCCGTGCCGAACATCTCGTCATCATAGACTATGTCCTCATAGTAATACACCGGATTCCCAAGGCTGTCCTTGAGCTCCAGGACGGGGTCCTTGCCCAGATAGGACGGCTTGTCGGAGGATATGGTCGAAGAACTCTGGCATTTCGCATAATAATAAAGGAAGGCGGCGGAAAGCATGTTAACGTCGTCCGGATATGCGCTCTCCCACTTGACGAGAAGGCTCTCTATCCCCACTCCGTCCAGGCCGAGCTTGGAGGAGAGCAGGTTGTAGCGGTTGAGGTACTCTTCGCGGGTGCTCTGGGCGAATGCGCCCACGCATATGGCGGCCATCATAGCCACAAGGAATATTGTCTTTTTCATCATATGTCCATCTTTATTCTCCTGCCGCGCGGCAGAAGGTTGTTGCATCTGTTGCCGAGATTGTTCACAAAGCCCAGGCCATAGCCCTCATATCCGAGCAGCAGGATTCCGCGCTCGGCGCCGTCCAGCCGGATTGCATCGCCGTGCAGGAACGAAAGGGCCGACTGCCTGTCCAGCTCCGCGCGGCGGAAGGCCTCCGGGGCGAGAGCTATGGAAAGCGCGAGGTCCGCGTGGGGCACGAGCTTTCCGGCCTTGAGGTCCCCCACGGCAGTTCCGGTCATCAGGGGGCCGAGCCCGGAGACGGCCTCCAGCTCCGGCGCTATCTCTTCGGGGACGGCGAATATGCTTCCGCCCCTGTCCTCGAAGACCATGCTCCCGGAAAACAGGCCGGGAATGGCCGGATGCCTCTTTCCGCGCGGCCTTCCGGGACGGAAGTTCCGGGACGGTCCGTCGTCCTTGCGCAGCACGGCGCAGTACTGTCCCTCCCCTCTCACCAGGCCCGGCATAAGCAGGACTCCGTATTCGGTCTCTATTATTCCGTCAAACGGCATGCGCACCTTCAGCGGCTCCGCGCCCAGGCTTCCGGCGATCCATTTCACGTTTCCGTCGTTCTCCCTGGAGTTGAAGGTGCAGGTGGAATAGACCAGCGTGCCTCCGGGGGCGAGCGCGGGCCACACGTCGCCGATTATGCGCCGCTGGCGGGCCTCGCATAGGGCCACGTTGTCCTCGGACCACATCTGCCTTGCGTCGCCGTCCTTTCTGAACATCCCCTCGCCGGAGCACGGGACATCCGCCAGGATCACGTCAAAGAAGCCCTCACAGGCGGCGAAGGCCGCGGGGTCCGCGGAAGTGACGGCCACATTGGGATCGCCCCACAGGGCCACGTTGCCGCACAGCACCGAAGCCCGCTGACGCACCGCCTCGTTGGCCACGAGCAGGAAGGAAGAACCGTAGCGCTCCCTCAGGGAAGCGGCCAGGTCGGTCGTCTTGCCTCCGGGCGCGGCGCACAGGTCCAGCACCCTCAGCGGCCTGCCGGGATTTTCGGGCAGGACCGTCCTCAGGCAGTGGCCGGGGGCCATGGCGGAAGAGTCCTGGACATAATAGGCCCCGGCATGGAAAACGGGGTCCAGAGTGAACGAGGGACGCTTTTCGAGAAAACGGCCATGCCGGTTCCACGGGACTTCCGCGGCACCTGCGGCTATTTCCGGAGTTCTGTCTCCGGTCTTGAACGGGTTGAGCCTGACCGACACGGAGGGTTCACCGTCCAGCGCGGCCAGCACCGCCGGAGCCCTGTCAGCCCCGGCCGCGTCTTCTAGACTGCGCAGGAATGCGCCGCCGGAAGATAGCTCCATCACTTTTTCCTGAAGAAATCAGCTCCGCCGTCAAACTGCGAAGGGTCGAATCCCTTGGGCAGCACTCCGTTGGAAAGGTCCACCATCGAATCCACGATCTTGTCCAGCCCCTCCTTGATCTTGGAGCCGAGCATCATCTTCATCATGAAATTCAGGTCCGCGTCCACCTCTATATGGAAATCGGTCACGTTCTGGCGGCCGTTGTCGGAGTCGAAGCAGAGGTCTATCTTGAATGCGAAGGGCGCCCCGTTGTCCACGAAGGTGAGCCTGGAATACGGCACCCTCTCGAAGGCCTTGACACCGATGTCGAAGCCCTGGACCTTCACGCTTATCGTGTCATAGTCCGCAGTCACGTCCTGCTTCTTGTCCTCGGGGATATACTGCAGGAAATTGCGCATGTCGGCGAACGCCATATATAATTGGTAAGGGGGATTGTTCACAAGACCTCTCTTACTGCTGTAATGTGTCATAATTATCTATATTTGTCCAAATATAGACATTAAGAAGCGAAAATGCACAGGATATATTTTGAAAAGCGGTGCATAATGATCTGCCGCGAAGACGATCCGGCCCTTGCGGATCCCAACGCCATAGAGTTCCGTCCCGGAGACGGCGCGGGGTTCCGTTCCCTCGTGGACATGCTCGAAAACGGGGCCGAACTTCCCCTGGTCTGCATCCCCACCTCCGACCCGGAGACCTACCGGAAGGTCTGCTCGGAATTCAGGGAGGTCAACGCCGCCGGAGGGCTGGTGTCCAACAAGAGGGGCGACTATCTCCTCATCAAGAGAAACGGCCTGTGGGACCTGCCCAAGGGCCATCAGGAGAACGGCGAGGACATCAGGGTGACGGCCATGAGGGAGGTCGAGGAGGAGACGGGAGTGAAGAAGCTCGCCCTGGGAGACCTCATCTGCATCACCGACCACTGCTATCTGCGGGGCGGGATATGGCATCTCAAGCACACCTGGTGGTATTCGATGCTCTACACCGACCCTGTGGACCTGACGCCGCAGCTGGACGAGGACATAGTGAAGGCGGCCTGGGTGGCCAAGTCCAGCCTTCCGCCCTATCTGAAGAACACCTATCCGTCCATAATCGAGGTTTTCCGCAGCGCCAAGGTGTGAGCGGTGAAACAATTTTCCGATTTTTCCGTATATAATTCTTGTATGCAGAATTGTATGCGAAAAGAAAAGAAGCAGCGATGAAACTCTCTCAATTCCAGTTCCCGATAACAAAGGACAACATAGCATCGGAACCTCCCAGATGGAGGGACGAGTGCAAGCTCATGGTCCTTCACCGCGAAAGCGGAGAAATCGAACACAAGATTTTCAAGGACATAATCGATTATTTCGACAAAGGCGACACCTTCGTCCTGAACGACACCAAGGTGTTCCCCACCATGCTCAAGGGCAACAAGGAGAAGACCGGAGCCGAGATCGAGGTGTTCCTTCTCAGGGAGCTCAACAGGGAGCAGAGACTCTGGGACGTGATCGTGGATCCCGCCAGGAAGATAAGAATCGGCAACAAGCTCTATTTCGGCGAGGACGAGAGCCTGGTCGCCGAGGTGATAGACAACACCACCTCGCGCGGACGCACCCTGCGCTTCCTCTATGACGGGGAATACGACGACTTCAAGAAGACTCTCTACAGCCTCGGAAAGACTCCGGTGCCGAAGTGGGTCAAGGAGGAGGTCACTCCCGAGGACGCCGAGAACTATCAGACCATCTTCGCGGCCCACGAGGGAGCCGTAGCCTGCCCCGCAGCAGGCACGCACTTCAGCAGAGAGCTGTTCAACAGGATGATACTCAAGGACATCAACAAAGTGTTCATCACCGTCCACATGGGAATCGGACATTTCCGCAAGGTGGACGTGGAGGACCTGTCCAAGCACAAGATGGATTCCGAGAGGCTGATAATCTCCCAGGAGGCCGCCGACGCCATCAACGCCACCAAGAGGCAGGGACACAAGGTCCTGGCCGTGGGTGTGACCGTAATGAGGGGTCTGGAGACCTATGTCACCACCAACGACGAGGTGAACGCCTATGACGGATGGACCAACAAGTTCATCTTCCCGCCCTACAGGTTCTGCGTCCCCAACGCCATAGTGTCCAACTTCCACCTCCCCTACTCCACCATGCTCATGTCGGTGGCCGCTTTCGGAGGCTACGAGAAGGTGATGAACGCCTACAAGTCGGCGCTGGAGAACGGCTACAAGTTCGGTCCCTACGGCGACGCGATGCTCATCATATAAAAGCTGACCGGTAAGAATAAATCCTTACCCGGTAAGTTTTCCGGCGAAAAAGTCAGAATTCACATAAAATACGCGGCGGTCGGTCCTGTCAGGGCCGGCCGTCTGCTTTTCCATGGCCGGCCGTGAGTAATTTCGGCGGAGACAAAAACAGCTTCACATGGACAGAGAGAAGGTCGCATATTGCGCGGTGAACAGGATTTTCGGCTTCAGGCCGACCCTCGGGCTTCACATGATAGAATATGCCGGCGGGGCGGCAGCCCTGTTCGACGCGGACAAGGAGAAGCTGCGCATGGCCGCAGGAGATTACGGCATCCATGTATATGAGCTGAACTCCCTGGCGCTCGAGCAGGCGGAGAAGGAACTGGAGCGGACGGAAAGGGACGGGGCGAGATTCGTCACGATCGCCGACGCGGACTACCCGGCCATGCTCCGGGAATGCTGCGACGACCCTCCGCTGGGCCTTTATGTAAAGGGTATATCGTCCACGGACGAAATCTTCGCCTCCAGGCCGGCCGTGGCCATAGTCGGGACAAGGGACATGTCCATGTATGGCAAGGAGTGGACGAAAAGGATAGTGGAATGTCTGGCCGGGGCTGAGACCAAGCCGCTGATAATAAGCGGGCTCGCCTATGGCATAGACATAACGGCCCACAGGGCGGCGCTCGAGGCCGGGCTGCCTACCGTGGCGGTGATGGCCACCGGCATCGACAGCATATACCCCTGCCGGCACTCCGTCATGGCCGAAAAGATCGCCTGGACGCCGGGCTGCGCGCTGATAACGGACTATCCCGAGGGCACCATGCCCATGGCCCCGCATTTCCTGAGGCGGAACCGGATAATAGCGGGCCTCTCCATAGCCGTGATACTTGTGGAATCGCGGGTGAAGGGCGGCGGGATGATGACCGCCAGGCTGGCATATTCCTACAACCGGGACGTCTATGCGGTCCCGGGGCGTCTGGAGGACGCGCGCTCGCAGGGCTGCAATTTCCTGATCCGGGAGAAGACGGCCGAGGCCATATTCAGCCCGGAGGACCTGGTGAAGGAGCTCGGCCTGGGGGCCCCCGGCGGCCGCGGCAGGAGAAAGAGGGAGCTGGCGTCGGTGGCCCGGCAGAAATACGGGGAAAGCGGCGGAGGCTTCGGGGCGGACGAGGTCGCCTCGGTGGCGAGGGCTGTGGAATGCGGGGACCGGCCGGACGCGGCGGCCGTGGCGCGCACCACGGGGCTGCCCTACGGGACGGTGTCGGGGATACTCGAGATGTTTCTCTATGACGGGCTGGTGGACATGGATCTGCTGGGGCACTGTTCTCCGGCGTGAAAAATTTGTGTACCTTTGGGCCCGGTATGGCAAAGTACATAGACACCCATGTTCATTACTACGACGAGGCCTTCACTTCCGAGGAAGAGGCCGACGCCGCTATCGGGCGGTCCGTCGAAGCCGGAGTGGTCAAGATGATCCAGGCGGACGTGGGCAGCGCCGAAAGGGAGCGGATGCTGCGGCAGACCGCAAGATATCCCGGAGTCCTCTACCATATGCTCGGGCTCTATCCCGAATCGGTCGGCGAAGGCTGGGAGAAGGAGATCGAGGAAATCTGCGCCCGGCTGGAGGACTGCAGTCCCGTGGCCATCGGAGAGATCGGCCTGGACTATCACACCACCGCCGAGAACGCTTCGCTCCAGAAGCTGGCCCTCAGGGAGCAGCTGAGGATAGCCTCGCAGCATGACCTGCCGGTGAACATCCACCTCAGGGACGCCACCGAGGATTTCTTCTCGGTTCTCGACGAATGCCGGGGCCTGAGCCTCAGGGGCAACCTGCACGCCTTCAGCGGAAGCTGGGAGACCTTCTGCAGGCTGCGCGGCTATGGCGACTGGTCGGTGGGCATAGGCGGTGTGGTCACTTTCAAGAACTCGCGCCTGCCGCTGGCGGTGGAGAAGATTCCGCTGGAGTGCATAGTGCTCGAGACCGACACTCCCTATCTGTCCCCCACTCCATACCGCGGCCAGAGAAACGACAGCTCCCGCCTGCCCCTGGTGGCGGCGAAGATAGCTGAAATCAAGGGGCTGGACCTGGAAGAGGTCGCGGCCCGCACCACAGAAAACGCAACCAGGCTTTTTTCACTGAAATGACCGGAAAAGCATCGATTCTCATCATCTACACGGGAGGAACCATAGGCATGAGGCAGGATCCTGTGGACCAGACCCTCAAGCCTTTCGACTTCAGCCAGATCCAGGACGAGGTCCCGGAGCTGCGCAAGTTCTCCGTAAGGACGGACTCCTGGGCATTCGACCCTCTGATCGACTCGTCGGACGTGGAGCCGGGCCTATGGCAGGCTCTGGCGAAGCTCATACGGGACAAGTATGAGGAGTATGACGGCTTCGTGATCCTGCACGGGACGGACACCATGTCCTATTCCGCATCGGCGCTGAGCTTCATGCTGGACGGGCTCACCAAACCGGTCATATTCACGGGCAGCCAGCTGCCGATAGGCGCCCCCAGGACCGACGGACGGGAGAATCTCATCTCGTCGGTGGAGATCGCCGCGGCCAGGGACGCAGAGGGCCACGCGATGGTCCCCGAAGTCTGCATCTTCTTCGGTTCCAATCTGATACGCGGCAACCGTAGCGTCAAGACCAATGCCGAGGCCTTCGGAGCCTTCGCATCGCCGAACTTCCCGCCGCTGGCGGAGGCCGGCATAAACATGAAATATTATCCCGACAGAATCAGAAAGCCCCTGGACTGGTACCAGAACGTGTCCATAAACACGAAACTTGACACACGGGTCTCTATTCTCAAGATCCATCCCGGCATCACTCCGGAGGCCGTGAGATACTTCCTGTGCGACACTTCGTCCAGGGCCGTGATACTGGAGACCTACGGCGCCGGCAACGCACCGGGCGCGCCCTGGTTCACGGACATAGTCGCCGAAGCCGCCGCCAAGGGGAAAATCATGGTCAATGTCACTCAATGCCTTACGGGAAAAGTGGACATGGGGCTCTATGCCAACGGCAAGACTCTGGAGAAGGCCGGAGTGATAAGCGGATACGACAGCACCACCGAAAGCGCGCTGGCGAAGCTGTTCTACCTGCTCGGAAAAAATCCCGACAACGACTGGATAAAGGAGATGATGGGGAAGAACCTGAAGGGTGAAATATCCAAATAAAGTGTTTGGTTTATAAAAATATTTCTTAACTTGCATCGAATTTTGAATAAGGCCCTAAAACTAAGCTGAGACTAACGCAAACAATTATTTTTCAAATATTATTCAACACAACACAAAAACAATTATGAAAAAGTTTTTCATGTTTTTGGCAGTGATCGGTGTAATGGCCGTAACTGCAAGCTATGCTTACGCACAGGAAGAGGAGCAGGCTGCTCCCGAGGCTACTGAAGAGGCAGCCCCCGTTGCAGAGCCGGCCTCCGCTGCCGACCTGCTGAGCGGCACTGGTGAGGAAGTTCCTATCCACCAGGCTATCAAGACAAAGTTCATCGAAGGTGGTGCAGGCTTCATGGCCCTCATCGTCCTCTGCCTTATCATCGGTCTTGCCCTCGCTATCGAGCGTATCCTTTATCTCTCGTTCGCAAAGACTAACACCAAGAAGCTCCTTGTCAGCGTCGAAGAGGCTCTGAACAACGGCGGTGTCGAGGCTGCGAAGGATGTCTGCCGCAACACTCGCGGTCCTGTCGCCAGCATCTTCTACCAGGGTCTGCTCCGCTATGACCAGGGTGTCGACGTGGTCGAGAAGAACATCGTTTCCTACGGCTCCGTGCAGATGAGCGAAATGGAGAAAGGTCTTTCCTGGATCTCCCTGTTCATCGCCCTTGCACCGTCCCTCGGATTCCTTGGAACTGTGATCGGTATGATTCAGGCATTCGATGCCATCCAGGCTGCAGGTGATATCTCCCCTAACATCGTTGCCGGAGGTATGAAGGTCGCCCTTATCACCACTGTGGCAGGTCTTATCGTAGCTATGATTCTTCAGGTGTTCTACAACTATATCCTTGCAAAGATTGATTCCATCACCATCGACATGGAGGATTCTTCAATCTCGCTCGTGGATATTCTCACAAAGTACAACAGCAAGAAGTAAATCCCGGATACGGTAATCCCTAACTAATAAACTTATATGAACAAGATTTTCAAGTGGCTCATGTGGGTGCTGATCGCGGTCAGCGTCGTCATCCTCTTGTTCGGATTCATCAAGGGATATCCTTCGAGTCCTGCTGAGAATGACTACGGCACTGTCGACTCGCTCCTCTACTGGGCATACGCAATGGTCGGCATCACGGTTTTCTGCGTGGTTGTCGTCGGAATAATCATTGCGGCCATGAACAACCCCAAGAGCCTTGTTAAGCTCTGCGTGGGTCTTGTTGCAGTCGCCGCCGTGGTGCTTGTCGTGTACCTTGTCTCCGCCGGAGACCCGGCCGTGGGCCTTTCCATGGACCAGCCGAGCGCAGGTACGCTTAAACTCACTGATACCGTTCTGAATCTGACCTATCTCGCCGGCGTGCTCGCAGTCCTTGCGATTGTCTTCGGTGAAATCCTGGCCGTGATTCGCAACAGATAATTTTAACGGACTATGGCTAGTAAAAAGAAAACACCTGAGATTAACTCAAGCTCAACGGCCGATATCGCGTTTCTCCTGCTCTGCTATTTCCTCATGACAACAACCATGGGTTCCCAGACAGGTCTGCAGCGCCGTCTGCCCCCCATGCCTGAGAAGAACCAGAAGACTGAGGACCAGAAGGTCAACCGCCGCAACATCATCATCGTGAAGATCAACTCGGCGGACAGACTTCTCGCAGGTAGTGATCCTATCGACGTTAGCCAGCTCAAAGACAAAATCAAGGAATTCCTTACCAACCCTGCCGACAGCCCGAGCCTCCCTGAAAAAGAGGTGAAGGACATCGAGGGATACGGAAAATATCCTGTCTCCAAGGGAGTCATCTCGCTCCAGAATGACCGCGGAACAAGCTACAGGGCATACATTGCCGTGCAGAACGAACTTGTGAGGGCCATCAATGAGCTCAGAGACGATTTCTCCAGGGCAAACTATGGAAGACCTTTCAACAACCTCACCGAGGATCAGCAGGAAATCGTGAAGAAGTGCATACCTCAGAACATTTCCGAAGCCGAGCCTAAGGACGTTGCTAAAAAGTAAATAAGGAGGAATAGAAAATGTCAAAATTCGGAGGTAGCAGATCCAACAAAGACGTACCCGGAATCAGCTCCGGTTCGCTTTCCGATATCGTGTTCATGCTTCTGTTCTTCTTCATGGTGACAACCCAGATGAGAGAGACCGAGAACAAGGTTCAGGTCAGCCTCCCGGAGGCTTCCGAAGTCGTGAAGCTCGAAAGGAAAGACCTCGCCTCGTATATCAACATCGGAGCGCCTACGAGACAGTATCAGTCTCAGTTCGGTACCGATGCCCGCATACAGCTCAATGACTCTTTCAAGACAACTGCGGATATCCGTGACTTTATAGCAGCTGAGCGTGAGGCGATGACCGAGGGCGACCGCCAGTTCATGACGACCGTCATCAGAGCTGACCAGGATGTCAGAATGGGTATCATCACTGATGTGAAACAGGAGCTGAGAAGATGCTCTGCTCTTAAGATAATGTATCAGGCAAGAAAGGTTCAGTAACCCGAAGCCCGACACCGATAGAGAAAGAGGATGACTGAATTCAGTCATCCTCTTTCTTTTTGTATCCCTGCTTTCTGGCATCGGCGGTTTTTCGAGCATTCGGCAGCAGCCTCCGGAGACCTTCGCTTCGCTCATCCCTTGTTGACGGGGGCTCCGCCCCCGTAACGTCCCCCGCGGCTCCTTGCTCCCGCATTGTTGCCTGACTGGCTTCGCCAGCGGCAAAATGCCCGCACCGCCGGGCGGTCTGAGGACCGCCTTTCTAAGCGCAAAGCGGCGGTCCCCCCGCTCATGATGCCGCGGGCGGCACAGGTCCCGGAGGCTACTGCGGAATGCTTGTGTTCTTTATACGATTGATAGACAACCTTTGGAAGATTTTGAGTAATTTTGTAAAATTTGAAATCTAAGAGCAATGGAAAATATTCGGAGAACGAAAGTCAAGGACCTTCTGAAGATGACTCCCGGACAGGAGGTGCTTGCAAAAGGCTGGGTCAGAACCAAACGCGGCAACAAGCAGATAAAGTTCATCGCGCTCAACGACGGATCCACGGTCAACAGCATCCAGATAGTGGCGGACACTTCCCTCTTCGAGGAAGACCTGCTGAAGAGAATCACCACCGGCGCCAGCCTGTGCGTGAAGGGCAAGCTGGTCGAGTCCACGGGAAGCGGCCAGGCAGTGGAGATTCAGGCCGGAGAGATTGAGGTCTATGGCGACTGCGACCCCATGAAGTACCCGCTGCAGAAAAAGGACACCTCGCTTGAGTATCTCCGCACCGTGGCGCACATGCGTCTGAGGACCAACACCTTCGGCGCCATCCTCAGGATAAGGCACGCCATGGCTTTCGCCATCCACAAGTTCTTCAACGACAAGGGCTTCGTCTATCTCAACACTCCCCTCATCACCGAGTCGGACGCAGAGGGCGCCGGACAGATGTTCCAGGTCACCACTCTCGACCTCTCCAAGCCCATTCCCATGGACAAGAAGGGCCGCGTGGACTATAGCGGAGACTTCTTCGGCAAGCAGACCAGCCTGACCGTGAGCGGACAGCTCGAGGGCGAGCTCGGAGCCACCGCCGTGGGCGAGATCTACACCTTCGGCCCCACTTTCCGCGCCGAGAATTCCAACACTCCCCGCCATCTGGCCGAGTTCTGGATGGTGGAGCCCGAGATGGCATTCTATGACATCACGGACAACATGAACCTCGCCGAGGAGTTCATCAAGTATCTGGTCCGCTATGCGCTGGAGAACTGCATGGACGACATCACCTTCCTCAACGACAAATATGACCCCGAACTGATAGACCGTCTGAAGGGCGTGACCGACATCGACTTCGTCAGGCTCGAATACACTGACGGCATCAAGATTCTCGAGGAGGCCGTGAAGAACGGCGTCAAGTTCGAGTATCCCGTCTATTGGGGTGTGGACCTGCAGAGCGAGCACGAGAGATATCTCGTGGAGAAGCACTTCGGCAAGCCGGTGATCCTCACGGGCTATCCGAAGGACATCAAGGCCTTCTACATGAAGCAGGACGAGAACGGCAAGACGGTCAGGGCCATGGATGTGCTCTTCCCCAAGATCGGAGAGATCATCGGCGGCTCGGAGAGAGAGGCTTCGCTCGAGAAGCTGGAGAACAGGATCGAGGAGCTGGGCATGAGCAGGAAGAATCTGGAGTGGTATGTGGACACAAGGCGCTTCGGCACCGTGCCTCACAGCGGCTTCGGACTGGGCTTCGAGAGGCTTCTGCTCTTCGTCACCGGAATGAGCAACATCAGGGACGTCATTCCCTTCCCCAGAACACCTAAAAACGCTGAATTTTAAAGCACACACATCATGTTGGTCATAGGCATCGCGGGCGGTTCAGGCTCGGGAAAAACCACGGTAGTGAAGGCCATAACCCGCAAGCTCAGCGGGAAGGTCGTGGTGATTCCGCAGGATTCGTATTACAAGGACTCCAGCCATCTCCCCATGGAGGAGAGGCAGAAGATAAACTTCGACCATCCCGATGCCATAGACTTTGACCTGCTCTGCAGCCAGCTTCACGACCTCAAGCAGGGCAAGGCCATCGACCAGCCGGTCTATTCTTATCTCACCTGCTCCAGGTCCAAGACGGAGACGGTGAGGGTGGAGCCCGCCGATGTGATCATCGTGGAGGGCATCCTCATCTTCACCTGCAAGCAGCTGAGGGACGAGATGGACATAAAGATTTTCGTGGACGCCGACGCCGACGACAGGCTGATGCGCATCATCCTCCGCGACATCAGGGAGAGGGGGCGCAACATAGAGTCGGCCATAGAGCATTACACCGACACTGTCAAGCCCATGCATCTGCAGTTCATAGAGCACAGCAAGCGCTATGCGGACATCATCATCCCGCTGGGCGGCCATAATCAGGTGGCCATCGACGTCATAGCCACTACCATAGACCGGACGCTCCAGAAGGACAAATAAGCACGCCCCCATGAGAAAGAAGCTCACAGGAGACGACAAGGCCGGAATTTATATCACCGTGATCGCACACCTCACGGTGATTATCATTTTGCTTGTCTGCCGCATAGGCGCGACCTTCAAGAAGGGTGAGAGTTTCCTGATGGATTTCTCGCAGCAGGAGGCGGTCGAGAGGCAGCTGGCGGAGGAGAAGAAGGCGATGGAGGATGAGGCCTTCGGAGAGGAGATTAGCCGGAGGGTGGAGGAGCTGATCTCGGGGAGCTCGGGGGAGAGTTTCAGGAATGTGGCGACTGACCGTTCGGCGCTGAAGGATGACAGGGGGACGGATGCGAAGGCGCTGTATGAGGACGCTGAGAGGCTGGCTAAGGACCTGAGGAACGGGGTGGATATCCCTGAGAGCGATGATGACTATGTGGCGGTTCCGGCGGCTGCGGAGAGCAAGAAGGACAATAAGGATGCGGAGTATGGAGGGCCGTCGGTGGTGTCTTATAATCTGGCCGGCAGGAAGGCCAGCCGTCTGTCGATTCCGGCCTACAGGTGTTATGGGGGCGGCATGGTGGTGGTCCTGATCACGGTGAACAATGCCGGTGAGGTGATAAACGCGAAGGTGCAGGATGCAGGGTCCTCGGACGACAAGTGCCTGAGGGACTATGCAATAAGGGCCGCCAGACTTTCAAGATTTTCCAGCGACCCTAAGGCTCCCGCCCGTCAGAGCGGGGATATTGTCTATCAGTTCATCGCCCAGTAACAGAGCAATTCGGCAGTCGGCAGTCTCCTCCGGAATTCTATGCGCCAGGCAGCCGAACTTCTGAGAGACTCCGCTCACTTCGTTCGCTCCGGCCCCTCCCATTGCCATCTGCGTCATCGCTTCGCG
>CAZIFT010000010.1:27121-32605 GCA_964538395.1 uncultured Muribaculaceae bacterium | reverse complement strand
CTGTCTTACAAACATTTAAACGGCTGCCGACCAAATGGTCAACAGCCGTTTTTCTATAGTTCGGGGAGGGCTTTTTCCATCTGGATGCCGCGGGAACCTTTGACAAGGACCAGGCAGCCGCTGAGCGGGCTGGCCTTCAGGGCTTCGGCAAGGCTGGCGCTGTCGGCGAAAAGCCGCGCGCCCTCAGGCAGACCGGCCTCCTGCGCGGCAAGCCGGAACTCCTCGCCGACCAGGCACACCACCTCCGGCTTCATGCGCTTAACCCTCTCTATCACACGCACATGCTCCGCGCGCGAATCCGCTCCCAGCTCACGCATATCCCCGAGAAGAACGGCCTTGCGGGCCCCTTCCATAGACCCGAAATTCTCCAGAGCCGCCGCCATGCTCGACGGATTGGCGTTATAGGCGTCCACTATCAGCACATTGCGCCCCGTCCTCATCAGCTGCGAACGGTTATTGTCCGGCACGAACTCCGAAATGGCGGCGAAGGCGTCCTCCTCCGGCACTCCGAAATACTTTCCCACCGCGACGGCCGCCAGCGCATTGGCCGCATTATATGCGCCTACAAGATTGGTTGACAACACCTTATCGCCGATGCGCAGACGCAGATAAGGATGCTCCGCATCGGAAGGCTCCAGAACCGCCCCGCACTCCGCCATGCCATAGGCCACAGTCTTCATGCCCTGCCTGGCGGCGGCCATGCCCGAAAGGTCCGCGTCGCCGGAGTTGACGAAAGCCGTGCCCCCGTGCGCATAAATCCAGTCATAGAGCTGACCCTTAGCGGCCTTGACCCCCTCAAAAGAGCCGAATCCCTGCAGATGGGCCTTCCCCACATTGGTTATAAGTCCGAAATCCGGCTCCGAGACCTTCACCAGGCGGGCGATGTCGTCCGGATGGTTCGCGCCCATCTCCACAACGGCGATTTCCGTGTCCGGGCCGAAGCCCAGCACCGTCAGAGGCACTCCGACATCGTTGTTGAAATTGCCTTCGGTCGCCCCGACCCTATACTTCCTGGCCAGCACAGCCCGCAGCAGATTCTTGGTGGTAGTCTTGCCGTTGGTGCCGGTGAGGCCTATGACAGGGAGCCGCTTTCCGCCCGGCGCCAGATGCTCCCTGTGCCATGCGGCCAGCCTCTGGAGCGCCTCCAGCGTGTCCGGAACGGCCACGATGCGCGGATCCGCCCCGGCATATTCCGAACCCTCGTCCACCACGGCGCACGAAGCTCCGGATTCGAGAGCCTTCATCGCATAAACGTTTCCGTCGAAATTCTCACCCTTCAGGGCGAAAAACATCTCCCCGCCCCTGATCTTGCGGCTGTCGGTAGCCACAGAACCGGCCTTCAGAAAAAGGCCGTAAAGTTTTTCCATATCCATATGCCTGAACGGATTACTTGCCGGTGCTGCCGAAACCGCCCTCGCCCCTCGCTGTGGAGGAAAGCGTCTCGGCCGGGACCCATTCCACCCTCTCGTGGGCGGCGACGACCAGCTGCGCGATTCTCTCGCCCGGCCCGATCTCAAACGGCTCCTGCGACAGGTTGACCAGAATGACCTTGATTTCGCCCCGATAATCCGCGTCTATGGTTCCCGGAGCGTTCAGCACAGTGATTCCGTGCTTCGCGGCCAGCCCGCTGCGGGGACGCACCTGGCACTCATATCCCGCCGGAAGGGCCATATACAGGCCCGTCGGCACCATAGCCCGCTCCAGCGGCTTCAGGGTGATCTTCTCGTCTATGCAGGCCCTGACATCCATGCCGGCCGAAAGCTCCGTTTCATAGGCCGGAAGCGGCCAGGGCGACTTGTTTATGATTTCCACTTTCATATCCTGTTGATTTTCGGGGAGTTATTTTCCGAAGAGGGCGCCTCCTGCCGGAAGGCCCCAGCGCTACTTGGGCGCAATCTTATACAGCACTCCGGCTATGACGGCGAACACCAGGTTCGGCAGCCAGATGGCGATTCCCGGCGGAAGAGAGCCCGAATAGACAAACATCTGACTGAAGCGCATGAAGAGTATGTATATGAAACTCAGGGCTATGCCCACTCCGAGATTCCATCCTATGCCGCCCCTTTTCTTCTTCGACGACAGCGCCACGCCCATGATCGTGAGTATGAACGCCGAGAACGGCAGCGCGAAACGCTGATGCTCCTCAATCTGGGAATACTGGATGTTGGCGTCGCCTCGCATCCTCTGAGTCTGGATCAGCTGGCGCAACTGGCTGAACGGCAGGGTCTCCACCGTGGACTTGCGCCTGTGGAAATCCTCTATGGTGAGGGCCAGGGTGGTGTCCATCTGTTTTCCTATCCTGATGCGGTCCGCCATCACTCCGGGAGTATAATCCCTTATCGTATAGTTCTTCAGCTTCCAGTTGGCGGCCACCGTATCCCACACCGCCGTCTGCGCCTCCAGCTTGGAGACCAGCCTGTTGTTCTCTATGGTCTCGAGCGAGAGATTATAGGCCGTGCTGTTCCATTTGCTGAACGACTCTATGGTCACGAACTGGCCCGGCGACAGCTGGTAGTGCACGTTGCTCTCGGTCTGGGAGACCTTCTTCTTGGTATAGACCAGCTCGAAGGCCGAGCGTCTGGCGTTGGCCCTCGGGATTATCCACAGATTCAGCGAAAGCGACAGGGCGGCGATCAGGGCCGCCGATATCATATATGGCCGCATCATCCGGTGGAAGCTGATTCCGCAGGAGAGTATGGCTATGATTTCCGAATTGGCCGCCATGCGGGACGTGAAGAATATCACCGTTATGAACACGAACAGCGGGCTGAACATGTTCATGAAATAGGGGACGAAATTCACGTAATAGTCGAATATGATCGACTTCAGGGGGGCCTGCCTCTGCACGAAGTCGTCAATCTTCTCGCTTATGTCGAAGATTATGACTATGCCGATGATGAGGATTATGGCAATGAAGAAGGTCAGTATGAACTTCTTGATTATGTATATGTCCAGTTTTTTCAGTCCCGTGTCCATAGCTTACAGTCTGCGCATGATTTTCGACACGGCGTCCTCCTTCCATGCCTTGAAGTCTCCGGCCTTGATGTGCTCCCCGGCCTTGCGGACGAGGTCCAGATAGAAGGCGAGGTTGTGCTCGCTGGCGATCATGGCCGCGAACATCTCTCCGGCTATGAAAAGGTGGCGGAGATAGGCCCTGGAATAGTGATGGTCCACGAACGATGTCCCGTCAGGGTCTATGGGCGAGAAGTCGGCCTCCCACTTCTTGTTGCGCATGTTCATGACGCCGTTCCATGTGAACAGCATTCCGTTGCGGCCGTTGCGGGTGGGCATCACGCAGTCGAACATGTCCACTCCCCTGTCTATGGCCTCGAGTATGTTGGCCGGCGTGCCGACGCCCATCAGGTAGCGGGCCAGTCCGTCGTCCGGAAGCTCCGGGCACACGACGTCCAGCATCCTGTACATTTCCTCCACAGGCTCGCCCACTGCGAGTCCTCCGATGGCGATTCCCGTCTTGGCATACTGCAGGGCGTGATGCGCGGCCTCCCGGCGCAGGTCGGGATAGACGCAGCCCTGGATGATCGGGAAGAAGGTCTGCTCATAGCCATAGAGCGGCTCGGTCTCGGCGAAGCGGGCGGCATATCTGTCCAGCCAGCCTTTGGTGAGGTCGAGCGACTTGCGCGCATAGGCGTAGTCGGCGTCGCCGGGGCAGCACTCGTCGAGGGCCATCATTATGTCGGCGCCTATAATGCGCTGAGTGTCAACGTTGTTCTCGGGGGTGAAGGTGTGGCGGGAGCCGTCTATGTGCGATGCGAAGGTGCAGCCTTCGGGGGTGAGCTTGCGGATGGAGGTGAGGGAGAAGACCTGGAACCCGCCGCTGTCGGTGAGTATGGGCCTGTCCCATCCGGCGAACTTGTGCAGGCCGCCGGCGGCCCTGAGCACGTCGAGGCCGGGGCGGAGGTAGAGGTGATAGGTGTTGCCGAGGATTATGCGGGCGCCTATGTCTTCCTTCAAGTCCCTGTGATACACGCCCTTGACCGACCCCACCGTGCCCACTGGCATGAAGATGGGCGTAGGGATGTCGCCGTGGTCCGTGTGCAGGACTCCGCATCTGGCGCGCGAATCCGCAGCCTGGACCGTCTTTTCAAACCTCATCATCTCGGAAGCTGTTTTCTCTTTTCTTTGCTCGGGCTTTCCTCAAATCGCCTTCAAACTTTCAAAGGTACTCAAATTTGAGTAAATTTGGAGCCGCATAAAACCACATATCGACAATATGGAAAAATCACAGCTGAAAATCAGACTGATTGTCATGAATTTCCTGGAGTTCGCCGTCTGGGGCGCCTACCTCACGTCTCTGGGAAGATATCTCGGCAACATCGGCATGGGCAACCAGATCAAATGGTTCTTCGCCATGCAGGGAATCGTATCCATCTTCATGCCCACGATAATGGGCATAATCGCCGACCGCAAGGTGGAGGCCCAGAAGGTGCTTTCCTTCTGCCACGGCATGGCCGGACTGTTCATGATCGCGGCCGGACTCTATTGCATGAGCGCCGGCGACGCGGTGAAGTTCGCGCCGCTGTTCACGGCCTACAGTGTGAGCGTGGCCTTCTTCATGGCCACCATAGCCCTGGCCAACTCAGTGGCCTACAACGCCTTGGACAAGGCCGGGATGGACTCCGTGAAGGAGTTCCCCCCGATCAGGGTCTTCGGAACCATAGGCTTCATCTGCAGCATGCTGGCCACCAACTGGATCAGGTTCGGCGGAGTGGCCATGCAGGATTCCTACACCCAGCTCATCTCCTCCGGCGTGCTCTCGCTGATTCTCTGCGCCTATGCCCTTACGATGCCGCACTGCCCGGTGAAACCCGCCTCCGAAGGCAGGCAGTCCGTCTCCGAGGCTCTCGGCCTGAAGGCGTTCTCGCTGTTCAAGGACTGGCAGTTCGCCCTGTTCTTCATCTTCTCGATGGCTCTCGGGGCGTCGCTGCAGATAACCAACGGCTATGCGAACACGTTCCTGGGCTCTTTCGCCTCCAATCCGGCCTATGCCGACAGCTTCGCAGTGAAGAATTCCAACGCCATCCTGGCCCTATCGCAGGCCTCCGAGACTTTCTGCATCCTTCTGATTCCCTTCTTCATGAAGAGGTTCGGCATCAAGACGGTCATGCTGATCGCCATGTTCGCATGGGTGCTGCGCTTCGGCTTCTTCGGCCTGGGCTCGCCCGTGATGCCGGGAGTGCTGCTCTACATCCTCTCGTGCATTGTCTATGGAGTGGCCTTTGACTTCTACAACATCTCGGGTTCGCTCTATGTCAACGAGAACACCACGCCCGACATCCGTTCCAGCGCGCAGGGTCTGTTCATGCTCATGACCAACGGCTTGGGCGCCACGATCGGAACTCTCGCCGCCGGCGAGGTGGTGGAGAGGGTCGGCTGCTTCGCGGATCCTTCCAAGTGGACCGAAGCCTGGTATATCTTCGCAGGCTACGCCCTGGTGGTGGGAGTGCTGTTTGCAGTCATGTTTAA
>CAZIFT010000010.1:0-27021 GCA_964538395.1 uncultured Muribaculaceae bacterium | reverse complement strand
CTTTGTTTTTGATCCGACGGGGGCTTTATTCGATTATTCCGAGCTTGCGGAGCAGGGCCTCGGGCTGAGGGTCACGGCCGCGGAAATTGCGGTAGAGCACGGCCTCGTCCTCGGAAGAGCCGCGTTCCAGCACATTCCGGCGGAAGCTGTCCGCCACTTCCCTGCTGAACACTCCCTTCTCCTGGAACAGCGAGAAGGCGTCGGCCTCCAGCACTTCGGCCCACTTGTAGCTGTAGTAGCCGGCGGAATAGCCGCCAGAGAATATGTGGTTGAAAGACTGGCTCGTAGCCGTGCCCGGGATGGCCGGAAGCGTCCTGTAGGGCCCCAGCACCCGGTTCTCGAACTCCTCTGGATTCTCCTTCGGTGCAGCCGTGAGGGTGTGCCAGGCCATGTCTATGATGCCGAACTGGAGCTGGCGGACCTGCAGATAGCCCGAAAGACAGTTGCGGGCCTTCAGCACCCTGGACACATATTCCGCGGGGATGGTCTCCCCGGTCCTGTAGTCTCTGGCGAACGAGTTCAGGAACTCCGGCTCGAAGGCCCAGTTCTCCATTATCTGGGACGGGAACTCCACGAAGTCCCTGGCCACATTGGTCCCGCACTGCGAAGGATAGGTCCCCCTGGACAGCATCCCGTGCAGAGAGTGCCCGAACTCATGCAGGAAGGTGGTCAGCTCGTCGAGAGTGAGGAGCGACGGGGCGCCGGCCGTGGGCTTGGAGAAGTTGGTGACTATGCTTATGAACGGCCTGTAGTCCTGTCCGTCCTTCATATACTGCTCGCGGAAGGCGGTCATCCACGCGCCGCCGCGCTTTGTCTTCCTGGGGAAGAAGTCGGCATAGAACAGGGCCAGATGCTTCCCGTCCGCGTCCTTGACATCGAACACCTTCACGTCCTTGTGATAGACGGGGATGTCCCTGCGCTCCTCGAAGCTGAGTCCGTAGAGGCGGTCGGCCAGGCCGAGCACCGCGTCGATGCAGTTTTCCAGCCTGAAATAGGGCTTGAGCAGGCTCTCGTCTATGTCGAAGCGGGCGTGCTTCCATTTCTCGGACCAGTAGGAGAAGTCCCAGGGCATCAGCTTTTCATCCGCAAATCCCTGAGTGCGTGCATATTCCGTGATTTCGGCAATCTCGCTCAGGGCCTTCGGGAGGGAAGGCTTCATGAGGGTGTCCAGGAAATGATCCACAGTCTTTCTGTCCTTGGCCATACGCCTTTCCAGGGCGAAGTCGGCATAGGTCTCATAGCCCAGCAGACGGGCCATGCGCAGACGCAGCTCAGCCATTCTGGCCACGGTCCCGGAATTGTCGTGCTCCCCGCCCAGGGCGCGGGAGTTATAGGCCCTCCACATCTTTTCCCTCAGGTCGCGGCGCGAGCTGTATTTCATGAACGGCGACCAGCTCGGATATTCCAGCGTGAAGATCCAGCCATGCTCCCCTCTTTCGGCGGCGGTGTGGGCCGCAGCCTCGACGACATAGTCCGGAAGGCCTTCGAGATCAGCCTTTTCCGTCAGATGCAGCGAGAAGGCGTTGGTGGCTGAGAGCACATTGTCCCCGAACTTCAGGGAAAGCAGCGAGAGTTCCTCGTTTATGGCCCTGAACTCCTCCCTGGCCTCTCCGCGGAGCGAGGCGCCGTTCCTGACGAACGAGAGCCAGGTGTCCTCGGTGAGCCTCTTCTCGGCCGTGCCCATGGTCCCGCAGGTCTCATGGACCTTGGCAACCCTGAGGAAAAGCGGCTCGTTCATGCTCACATACATCTCAGTTTCAGAGAGTTCCGGGGATATCTCCTCGGCAATCTTCTGCATTTCGGGGTCGCCGTCAGCCTCGAGAAGGTTGAAGAAGATGTTCTCCACATTCCTCAGAGCCTCTCCGGCATATTCCAGAGCGAGCACGGTGTTGGCGAACGTGGGCTCGGCCCCGTCGGAGGCGATGGCGTCTATCTCTTTCTTATACAGTCTTATGGCCTCCCTGAAAGCCGGAAGGTAGTGTTCCTTTTTTATCCTGTCGAACTCCGGGGCTCCGAAAGGGGCCTGCGACGGAGTCAGCAGCGGGTTGTCCGTGATGATGTTTTCCATGATGTTCTGCAGTCAAACGCTGCAAATATACTCAGAAGCCGCCTCCGAAGCAATTCCCGCTCACGGATTGTCCTTCGCGCCCCTGGCCGGGAGCGGGTCCTGCCTGGCGGAAACCGGGTCCCGGCCGGGAAGCCTGTCGCTTCTCCCTGAGAGCGGGTCTCTGGCGGAGAGCCGGCCCCCACTGGCCGAGAGCGGGTCCGGTTTGCCGGAAAGCCGGTCTCTCCTGCCGGCCTCCTCCGGGCTGATCTTCCTGACCTTGAACACCTTCAGGCCGGTCATCCGGTAGCAGATGTCGAAGCACATGTTTTCCACATGGCGGTCGGAGACGCGCACCGAGGTGTAGAACTGCGGGGAGAAGCCCCCGTCCATGAGCACGGACATGGGCCTGGTGCTCACCTTGTTGGAGACCATCTCGCTGAGAATCCTGTAGTTGTTGGCCAGGGAGGTCATGGTCAGCTTCCTCAGCACGTCGGTGGCGTGGGAGCGCCTGTTGTGCCAGCTGTTCTTGCAGCCGGGGCTGCAGAACTTCTTGTCCGACCGCCCATAGACTATCTTCTTGCCGCATTCCAGACATTTGTGGACAGACCGGTCCGTCTTTTCGTTTTTCTTTCCGTTACCCATAATTCGCTGTTTTTTAATGGTTCTTCCCGTTTGCCGAACGGCTTTCAGGGCCGTTTTACGCTTTTCCGAAATATAGATGTGCATGCGGCTTCCGCCGTCGGGGCCCTCCGCTTTCCGGGTCCGAAAGTCAGAAATTCTTACCTCCCGCAGGATTTCCTTACCGGGTCAGGAATTAATCTTACCGGGTCAAGTCCGGCGTTTAACCGGAACGGAGGCGACGGGACGGGGCAAGGGAAAAATCTTACCCCGTCAGGAAAAGGCCGCGGAAGGTAAAGATTCCCGAAAATCAGGCCTGCTCCGGGACCCCGCCTGCCGTTTCCGCCCCCTCTCCCCTCTTTCTTTGTACCGGGCTTCCGGCGCGCAGGAAACCCGGGTTACAACAACAAAAACAGATTTTACAATGGAACAGATCAATCGAATCGAAGTGAGGGGAAACGTGGGTAACGTCCGCATCTTCAACAACGAAGGAGGCCAGATGGCCAGTTTCTCCGTGGTCACGAACTATCTCTACAAAGGCCGTGGCGGAGACGCCGTGGTGGAAACCATGTGGTTCAACGTGGTCGCATGGACCGGAAAACAGACCCTGAAGGACTTCAACGAGCTCAAGAAGGGGATGATGGTCCATGTGATCGGGCGCATGAGAGAGCGTGAATACAACGGAGCGGACGGCGGAGTAAGGCGTGTGACCGAGATTGTCGCGGCCAGGGTGGCCATAGTCAACGAAACGGAGGACGCGGCGCCGGAAAAGGCATAAAAGGAGATTTCGCCATGAAGAACGCCCCCGTGCTGATGCTGGCCCTGCTGTGCGCCGGCTGTTCCGTCCAGAACAAGCTGGACCACATAAGGAAGGACGCGGTCGCCGCCGCCATAGCCCCCTCCGACGTGCGCGAGCTCCCGAAGATAGACGAGCTGGTCGCGCACAGGGACACCCTGACCGTCACCGACGACAGCGGCAGAGAGGTGCTGATAATGAAGGCGGCGATGGACGAGAACGGGGATATGGTGGCGACCGACGTGATAACCGCGGCCAAGGTGACCGCCAGGTTCCGGAACATAGCCGAAAGGCACGGCAAGGTGACTCTGAATTTCGACATCACCGTGCCAAGGGAAATCCAGGACAGCCGGTGGCAGGTCCGCCTGCATCCCGACCTTTTCGCCATGGGCGACAGCACCAGGCTGGAAAGCGTGATGATCACCGGCTCGGAATACCGCAAAGCCCAGCTCAAGGGCTATCAGCAATATGAGAAATTCCTCTCGTCGATAATCACCGACACCGCCCGTTTCCGCTATATGCGCCAGCTGGAGCTGTTTCTGGAGAGAAATCTCCCGGAAATCTACAGGATGAAAAGCGACAGCTCGGAAGTGGACGACGAGACGGTGGCCTCACTGTATGGAGTGTCGGAGAAAGAGGCGGTGGACCATTACACGAAGTGGCTGATGGTGAGGTATAACCAGAGGAAGATCTCGCTGAAGGACAAATATTTCCGGAAATATGTGAAGTCGCCCATACTGCAGGAAGGCTTCAGGCTGGACACCGTGATCGCCGGAGACGGCGGAGAACTTGTCTATCGCTACTCCCAGACCATCCCGGCGGCGCCGGGGCTGAGAAAGGCCGAAATCATGCTGTCGGGCGAAATCTACGAGCAGGGCAGGCAGCTTCTGGCCATGCCGCCGGCTGGCCCGCTGACTTTCTACATCAGTTCGCTGAGCACCCTGGTGGACGACACCGAGAGATATGTCACCAGAGTGATAGAAAGGAAGGCCTCCGCCGACGCCAGCTTCAAGATAGAATTCCGGAAGGGGCAGGCGGAAGTGGACCGCTCGCTGGGCGAGAACGCCGGCGAAATCGGCATGGTGGAGGACCATCTGCTCTCGCTGCTCGAGAACAGGCACTTCGACCTGGACTCCATAATAGTGTCCTCGTCATGCTCGCCTGAAGGCGGGGCCAGGCTGAACCGCTCGCTGTCGCAGCGGCGCTCGGATGCGGTGGCCGGCTATTTCGGAGCCTTCCTGAAGGCCAAGTCCGACTCCCTGCGCAGAGATGCGGGCGTGATGATGGACCTGGACGGCAACAGCCTCGACGGCGAAGAGCCCCGGAGCATTCCCTTCATCTCCCGAAGCAGGGGCGAGGACTGGGAGTTTCTGGAAAGCCTGGTGGAGCGGGACAGCCTGCTGACGCGGGAGGACAAGGCGAGGTTCGCCGTCCTGATGGGCGAGCGGGACCCCGACGGGCGGGAGGCCCTGCTGCAAAAGGAAGCCTTCTACCCCCATGTCTATGAAAGCCTCTATCCCCGGCTCCGCAAAGTCAGCTTCGACTTCCGGCTGCACCGCAAGGGCATGGTGAAGGACACCGTGCACACCACGGAGATCGACTCGGTCTATCTGCGCGGCGTGGAGGCCCTGAAGGCGAAGGACTACAAAAGGGCCGCGGACCTGCTCAGGCCCTACCGCGACTACAACACGGCCGTGGCCTACTGCGCCCTCGACTATGACGCCACGGCGCTGTCGATACTCGAGGAGCTGGAACGCAACGACAGGGCGGAATACCTGCTCGCCATACTCTACAGCAGGAAGGGCGACCACCAGAACGCCGTCCAGTGCTATCTGAACGCCTGCGCGATGAACGGGGCCTATGTCAGCCGGGGCAATCTCGACCCCGAAATCTCCGAACTCATAAACACCTACGGACTGAATAAAAACCTATAGAAAATGAAAAGACTTATTCTTATGGCCGCCGCGGCGGCTATGATCTCAATCTCGTGCGAAAAGCAGGAACAGACTGTCCCTCAGGAAGAAGGCATGGGATACATGACCATCAAGGCGCTCGACGCCACCCTCACCAAATCCGACGCATACGACGAAAACCTCGATTTCGAGCAGGCTCTCAAGAATGTGCAGGCCCTGGTCTTCAACGAAGAGGGCGAGCTGGAAAGCCTCGTGGACATGGGTTCTTCCTCCAGATCGGGCGAAATACGCACCAAGGTCGGGAAAAAGACGGTCTGGGTCGTGGCCAACGGGCCTGACCTGTCCGGCGTCAAGACTGCTTCGGACGTGGAAAAGACTGTCGTGAGCCTCGCCGACAACAACAAGACCGACGGATTCATCATGGCCGGCGAGTACAGCAGCAGCGTAATAATGAACGCCACGACCACCTTTGCGGTGCAGATATCCAGGCTGGTGGCCAGAGTCGCGCTCACCTCCATCACGAACAGCATTCCGGCAGTGCTGGGAGACCTGAAGGTGGAAAGAGTGTTCCTCACCAATGTGGTGGGCAACCAGAACCTCGCGGGCACGGCGGAGCCCAGCCTGTGGTATAACAAGGAAGGCCGCGCCGACGAAACCTCCAGGCAGAGCTCGCACATAATCGACGGCTCCACCTATAAGGCGTCGCTCCCGGACATGACCTATGCCGACGTGGGCCAGACCATAGCCAACGGCGACACTCTCACCCTGTCCACCCCCTATCTGTTCTACACCTACCCCAACAGCTCCTCCACATATCCGAGCGGATTCTCGTCCACATTCAGCGCACAGCAAAGCGTCCTTGTGGTGGTCGCAACGGTGAACGGAAAGCTGCAGTACTACCCCGTCGTCCTCAAGAACGGACTCGCGAGGAACACTTCGGCCACCGTGACGCTGACCATACTGGGCTTCGGCGGTGACGACCCCAACATGAGAGTGGACAAGGGCAACCTCGCCGTGGATGTGGAGATTGAAAACTGGAGAGCAAGCAAGCCATATGATGAAACCATCTGATGATGAACAGATTGTTGTGCATGGCTGTCTGTGCGGCGCTGACAGCCGGCGGATGCACGGTCAAGGAGGACAGGGACGGCTGTCCCTGCCTCCTGACCATAGACCTCTCGCGCTGCCATGAGTACGAGAAAGCGCTCTCCGTGAAGGGATGGCGGGGCGGGTCCTCGCTGTTCGGAGTCTCGGCCTTTGCGGGCGACTATCCCGAAGGACTGACTATTTCGGTCCCCAAAGGGGCCGTAAGCTATTCGGTCTGCTCCCCTCTCACATCCGCGTCACGGCTCAAGGGAATGACGGTCCACACGCGCGAGGGGCACCAGTGCGACCCGCTGTTCGCCTATACGGCCTCGGTGGTCGCCGAAGGGGAGGCCGCCTATGACAGGGTCGTCCTGCACAAGCAGTACACCAACCTGCACGTCTCCCTGACCCACCCCGACGGCAGCCACGCCGGAGTGGACTCGGTGAGGGTGAGAGCCTCCTGCAACGCCCTTTCCCTGAAGGACCTCACGCCGGAGACCGGCAAGTTCAGCTGCGGAGTCTCCTCGCAGGACGGCTTCTTCACGGCCAGGGTGCCCCGCCAGAGCGAGGGAGAGCTGTCGCTGGACATAATCCACGACGGCTCCGTGCTCAAGACCATCGACCTGGGAAGCACGCTCGACGAGAGCGGTTTCTCATGGGAGGATGAAGACCTGGACGACATCTGGCTGGACTTCGATGTCGGGACATTCGACTACACTTTGCATATCGAGGAATGGAAAAACGAATTTGTCTATGATGAGACCATTTAGAACAGGATTACAGGCCGGGCTCATGGCCGCGGCTCTCACGGTAGCGGCGTCATGCTCGGAAAAGGAGCCGGCGCCGGAAGCACACGGAACAGCGGAAGGCAGGCTGGAAGTCCGCATAGAGGACACTCCCCCCGCGGTGAAGGCGCAGGCGGTCTCGGCCGACCCGGCGGAGATAAACAGCGTGTCGCTGGCCGCATACTCGGACGAGGGCCTGCTGGAGACCTGCTGTTTCCTCTCCGGGAAGCAGAACGCGTCGCTGCTGCTGGACAGAAGCCGCGGACACACCCTGGCCGCCATAGCCAACATGGGGGACCTGACGGCAGGTTTTCCCCTGACTCTGGCCGAGCTGGAGGCCAGGACCGTCACGCTGGGATGGGACGACGTGAATTCGGGAGGATTCCCGATGACCGGGATGATGACGGTGGCAAAGGACACGGAGTCGGCGACGCTGAAGCTCAAGAGGCTGCTGGCCAAGGTAACCCTGAGCATGGACACGGCATGGCCCGCCAACACCGACTTCGACCTCAAGGAGATCAGCGTGGGCAACACCAACTCCGCGGTGGGCCTGTTCCGGAGCTCCGCCGCGGCCTCCGCCGGCGACCTGATTCCGGGCGACTGGACAAAGGCGCTGACTTCGGAAATGACCTTCTATCTGCCCGAGAACATGCAGGGGAACCTGCTCCCGTCCAACACCGACCCCTACAAGAAGACTCCTGAGAGCCTCACGGCGGCGGGCCTGGGCGGGAAGTCGGACCTATGCTCATATATGGACGTGGTGCTGACCCAGAAGGACACCTACGGGGTCTCGGGCGACCGGCGGTTCCGCTTCTATATCGGGAGCGACAACACCGGAGACTTCAATGTGGAGCGCAACACGGAGTACAGGATAAACTTCGGAGTGACCCTGGACGGGATGAACATCAAGGGCAACTGGAAGGTTGACGCCTCGGGCACCACCGACAGCAGAAGCCTGGCGTTCACCAAATCCGTATATACCGCTCCGGCCGGAAAACAGACCTATATTCCGGTCAGCTACAGCACAGGAGGAGTCGCCGACAGCGGCTATTCCGCCTTCAATGCGGAGGACGGCTGGTCATTCAGCGGCTCCGGCCTGAGCCGGCTGGCGCTGGGCGCGGCGCAGGAGGGAAAGGGAGTCGCGGTGACGGTGTCCGGAAGCGCCTCGGTCGGAGATGAGATTCCCCTGGAAATCAAGACCTTCGACGGGCAGCTCACCGACAGCGCCACCCTCCGTGTCATAGCCGGAGACATAGGCGCGACCTGGGACGGCGGCTTCATCCCGGCATATGTCGCCCAGAAAGGGACCATACGGGCCGCGATACCTTCGGGCTATGACAGCCTGGAGTTCAAGCCAGACGACGGAAGCGACGGCCTGCTGGAAATCGCCGGCGGGAGCGACGGAGCCTCCGCGACGGTGTCCCTGCTGAAGGCGGGGACTGCGAAAATCGCCGTATTCGGCAAAAACTCCTCGGGAAGCGACGAAATCGGAAGTGTGGACCTGATAATCCAGGCGCCTTCGCTCTCGGCATCGCCCTCGGACCTGACTCTGACGGCCGACGGAAGCGGGATCTCGCTCGCCCCGGTCTATAAGAGCAGCGACGGCGACATCATGAAGCCGGGCAGCACGCAGGGGACGCTCACCTTTGACAAAACCCTGTATAACAAGCTATTGGCCGTGAACTACAGCTTCTCGGACGGCGACGCCGGACAGTTCATGGCGGCATCGGGCAGCTCGGTCCGAGTCGCGAAGATGTCCGTCGGCGGACTGAGCGTGCTGGATTTCTGCGGGACCGAGCACGAAGGCACCGTGACCATGAGCCCGAAGGGGGCCGACCCGGCCATAGCTCCGGCCACAGTCCCCTGCCGGATATCCGACCCCTTCCCGGGAGCCTCGGAGACCCGGCTGCTGGCCCTGGTCAACAACAAATATGACGGAGCCATGGGAAGCGCCGCCACCTCAGCCCTGGACGTGAACAAGGCGGGGACCAAAGCCACCGCGTCCCAGGCCATAACCACGGCCGCCGACGCGCTGGTGACGATAGTGTCGGACATCCCGGACATGACCATGACGGTGAGCGGCGGCAAGCTCTGCATGACCAGGAAGTTCGTGAGCGGAAAATACTCCGCGGGAAAATATACCCTCTACGCCACGCTGAAGAACAAGATCACCGGCGAAGCCTCCCCCCGCAAGGCCATCGGGCAGGCGGAATGCTATCTGATGACCGGGCTCACCGCCCATGCGGAGAGCAGCCTGGACGACTATGAGGTCTCGGTGAGCTTCGCCAACAGGTTCGGCCTCTCGCAGTTCACGGAAATCGACAGCAGGCTTAAGGCAGTGAAGATGTTCGGCTTCGCCTCCTCCGGCACCACCCGGATGTCCACCCAGTACTATGTCTTCGACTATGCCGAGGACGACAGCGGGGTCTATATAAGCCCGGAGAGCAACGATTTCGGGACCTGGGGCTCGTGGTGCGACGTGGACGCCTATGACAGCTCGCATCTGAAAGGCTGCGGCGAGAGGATCTACAGCCACCACATCGGGCTCACGGATTCCAACCAGTGGGCGGCGTCCGGAGAGGATTTCTTCTCAGTGTGCAGCCCCCAGGTGACGGCGGACGTGAGCAAGATCACGGGCGTGTCCACCGGACTGAAATACACCGTCAGCTCCGGCTACAGGCTCTACTACACCTCCTCGGACACGGAAAAGGGGAGCACCGGGCTCCCCTATCACCTCATCGGTCTGCCGACATCCAGCAAGACGGCCATGCCGATCCCGTGGGACGTCAACAGCGGCAAATGATCATCTGTTCACGGTGATTTTCCCCATGTATTCGCCCCAGCATCCGTCCTGCACTATGGGAATCATCTTCCCGTCCAGGTTCGGCCGGTATTCCATCTTTTCGAGGAAAGTGTGGGAATGGCCGCCTATGACAAGGTCTATGTCCCTGGTGCGGGACACGAGCTCGGGGTCGGTGAAAGCTTCGCTCTCGAATCCGAGATGGGACAGCATTATCACCAGGTCGCAGCCCTCCTCGTTCTTGAGCCAGGAGGCCCAGCGCCGGGCCGTCTCCACATTGTCATATTTCGGTATGCGGTCGGCTATGGTCCTGTCCACCACCTTGGTGATGTCGGTCAGCATTCCGAAGATGCCGATCTTCATCCCGCCGCGGTTGACCACGGCATAGGGCCGGATATATTTTCCGAGCTCGAAGGAGGAGAAATCGTAGTTGGCGCACACTATGGGGCATTCGATCTTCGACAGACGGGCGGCGAGGTCCTCGATGCCGTTGTCGAACTCGTGGTTGCCCAGGGTGATGCAGTCATATTTCATCGCGTTCACGGTGGCCACCTCGAGGGCGCCGCCGAGAAGGGTGTAGTAGGATGTGCCCTGGTTGAAGTCGCCGGCATGGAGGAGAAGCACGTTGGCGTCTCCCTCGGCCTTGCGGACGCTGTCCACATAGGCGGCTCTCTCGATCACACCGCCCAGCCCGGCCTCGGCGCCGCTGCGCACCGGCTCAAAATGGCTGTGGGTGTCGTTGACATGGAGTATCACGAGCCTCTGGGCCGAAAGCGGGCTCAGGGCGAGGAACATCACGGAAAGGAGTGCAAGAATCTTCTTCATCGCCTAAAGGAATTTAATGCGGCCGTCGGTCTGATACTCGATGCATTTGCCTTCGGCGGTGAGCTTCTTCACATAGGGCAGCATGACGTCGATTATGTATTCGTCGAGGAGGTCAAGCCTGAGGGCGTTCCTGGCCACGGAGATGCCGTCCCCCCCGTCCAGGAGGAAGGAGATGGTGGCCACGCCATAGACCCTGTCGTCGTCGATTGGTTCTCCGCCGATTTCCGCCGACACGAGCTTCCCGTCCTTCACAGTGCATCTGGCGCCGCCCACGCACTGCCAGGAGGTGGCGGCGAGCTGCTCGAGAAGAGCCCGGATGTCACTGCCGCGGAGCTCCAGATAGCAGAGATTGTTCTTGAAGGGGAACATGGACATTATGTCGTCCAGGAGCACGTCGCCCTGGGGCATGTCCACCCTGATGCCGCCGAAATTGGCGATGCCGAAGTCCACCCTGCGGCCGGTCTTCTCGGAGGCGGCCCTCATCAGCTCATCGACGAACCAGTCCGAGAGCTCGCACTCCGGAGTGCTTCTGACCATGGCCCTGGGGGCATAGCCCACGACCTCCTTCACGGCGGCCATCTCCTTCTGGGCGCCGAGCAGAAGCGACGCCACCGACGGGGTGACTCCCTTGCTGAACTTGCGGCCGTTGGGGGCCACATATTTCTTTCCCTTCATCTTTCCGAGGGCCTCGTCCACACGGTCGGCGCCCGCGGAGGTGACTCCGGTCCTGGACCCGTCCATCTTAGCCCTGCTCCAGGAAAACTCCTGGGCGGAGGCTCCGGCGCACAGGGAAGCCAGGGCCAGGACAATAAGCATCTTCTTCATAATCATTTGAGTCTGAGCCACTTCCACAGGTCCTTAAATGTCGATTTCTTGCCGAACATCAGGATGCCCACCTTATAGATTTTGGCCGAGGCCCATGCGCAGAGCACGAAGGTGCCGATCAGCAGGACCATCGAAAGGATCAGCTGCCACATGGGCACTCCGTAAGGGATTCTCGCGAGCATCACTATGGGCGAGGTGAACGGAATCATGGAGCCCCAGAACACCACTCCGCTGTCGGGAGCCTTGAAGGCATAGAGCGCGATGAAGAAGCCGAGCAGCAGAGGCGCCGTGACCGGAATCTGGAGCTGCTGGGTGTCCGCCTCGTTGTCCACGGCAGAGCCTATGGCGGCGAACAGCGACGCATAGAGCAGATAGCCGAAGATGAAGAAGACCACGAAGGCAACCAGTATCTGGACATAGTTCAGGCCGGCGAGTGTGGCGATTATGGCCGCAGGGCCGGAAGTGACCTCGGGCACCGCGGCGCCCATCATTCCGGAGGGGTCGGCTGAGGCGGAGGCGGCGGAAAGGAAGTCCGCGCCCAGGATTCCGCCCACGACGGCGACTATCACTCCGGTGAGCACCACCCACATCAGGAACTGGGTGAGGGCCACGAGAGCCACGCCGATGATCTTTCCGAACAGGAGTTCGGTGGCCTTGACCGAAGACACCAGCACCTCGACCACCCTGCTGGACTTCTCCTCGATGACCGAGGACATGACCGTGCCGCAGAACATGGCTATGAACGAGTAAATCACGATTCCGAGCAGCATGGACACGAGCATATAGACCTCGGAGGAGGTTATCTTCTCATGGCCGCTCTCGTCCAGGGTGTAGGTCACCAGATGGACGTCGGACTGGATGCCGTCTATGATTTCGTCAAGCCCGTCTATGCCTATGGCCTTGATCCTGTATTCCTCCACTGCGGTGTTCACGGCCTTCTCCACGTCCTCGCTCAGGTCCATGCCCAGAGGCTTGGAAGAGAACGACTCCACGCTGACCGACCTGGCGAGGGTGTCGAGCGCCGAGACATGGATGATTCCGTCCACGCCATAGCTCTTCATGTCGCTCTTCAGAGCCTCGGTCCCGGTCGGAGTCATGTCGGTGAACTCGACCGTTTTCCCGCTCTCGAGATAGGGCATCACCATGCCGGACTCGTCCACCACGGCTATCTTCTTCCCCTCCTCCCTGGTGGCCATCATTATGACCGAGGGCAGGATGCAGAGCGCGGCGAAAAGCACCGGCACCACGAATGTCAGTATTATGAATGATTTCTTCTTGACGCGGGTGGTGTATTCCCTGCTTATTATGACACCTAACTTATGCGCATTCATAGTCTAAAGGCCCTCCGTCACCAGTTTGATGAAAATGTCGTTCATTCTGGGAATCAGTTCCCTGAACGAGTTGATGGTAATGTCCTGCCGCGCGATGGACTCGAGAGCGGCGTTGGTCCCGGTCCCCTCCCTGAGCGAAAGCACCGCGGTGTGGCGGCCGGAATTGTCCTCGTCGGAGAGGACGGTGTAAAGCTGCTCAGCCGGGGCGAGGACGCCTCCGGAATAGACCAGCTCTATGTTATTGTTGCCGTAGCGGCGGCGTATCTCGTCCACACCGCCGGTTATGACCAGGCGGGACTTGTTGATCAGGGCTATGTTGTCGCACAGCTCCTCGACCGACTCCATGTTGTGGGTGGACAGGATTATGGTGGCGCCCTCCTCCCTGAGACGCAGAATCTCCTTGCGGATGAGCTCGGCGTTCACGGGGTCGAAGCCCGAAAAAGGCTCGTCCAGGATGAGCAGGTCGGGCTTATGCACGACCGTGGTTATGAACTGGAGCTTCTGGGCCATGCCCTTGGACAGCTCCTCGACCTTCTTCTTCCACCAGTCCTGGATTCCGAACCTCTCGAACCATTTCTTGAGCTCGGCGCGCGCCTCCGAGGCGCTCATGCCCTTGAGCTGGGCCAGGTACATGGCCTGGTCGCCGACCTCCATCTTGCGGTAGAGCCCCCTCTCCTCGGGAAGATAGCCTATCTTCTCGACGTCTCGCTGGGTTATGGGCCGTCCCCCGAAAAGGACTTCGCCCGACGTGGGTATCGTGATCCGGTTGATTATTCTGATCATCGTGGTCTTGCCCGCTCCGTTGGGGCCGAGCAGACCGAAAATCTTTCCTTTGGGAATGTCGAGCGAGACGGAGTCCAGGGCAACCTTTTCTCCGAAAGTCTTGCGGATATTCCTGCATTCAATTATTCCCATTTCATTATGGTTTAAACAGTTGTGTCAACAGTCAAGTATAGACGCCACCAGTTCCGTGAGTATTCCGGAGGGAGAGGCGGCGTCGCCGTCGCCCCCCTTGCCGCGGTAGTCCGCCTTCTCTATGAGAGAGATTATCTTCATGCACTTGGCCGGCGGATAGTTCCGCACGGCGGCGTCGTATTCCCCGAAGAAATAGGGCGCCACCCCGAGCACGGCGGCCTTTTCGGACGCGTTCGGGCGGGGATTCTGCGCCAGCAGCGCCTCATACCGAAGTATGCGGAAAAACTGGTTGAATATGGCGGCGGTTGCGGGCGGGACGGCGAATTTGGGCTGCTCGCCCAGATAGGCCGCAATCCTGAGGGCTTCGGCGGAGTTCCTGTGAGCCAGCGCCTTTGTGAGCTCGAACACATTGAACTGACGGCTTATGCCCACGTTCCTCTCTATGTGCGAGGCAGTGATTTCGACCGTGCCCTCGGGAAGATTCTTGAGCATCTTGTCCGTCTCCACCACAATCCGGCCCATGTCGGTGCCGGCGAATTCGGCCAGCAGCGAGGCGGCGTCCGGAGCGATCCTGAGCCCGCGGCTCCGGTAATAGGAGTCGATCCAGCCCGGCATCTCATATTCCCTCATGGCCGGAGACTCCAGCACGACCCCCGTCTTGGACACGGTCTTATAGAGGGCCTTGCGCTTGTCGGCGGCCGCCCCGTGCATGAGAATCACCAGCACGGTGGAGTCGGTGGGGTTTTCGCAATAGGCCGACAGCCCCTCGAGGGTCTTCATGCTCTGGGCCTCCTTGAGGACCACCAGCCTCCTTTCCGCCATCATGGGATAGCTTCTGGCCTCCGAGGCTATGGCATCGGCATCGGAATCTATGCCGAAGAACACGGTCTGGTTGAAGTCGCGCTCGCTGTCGTCCAGCGCCGCGGCCATGATCGTGTCGCAGGCCTTGTCGGGATAGTAAGGCTCCTCGCCCATAAGCAGATAGACGGGAGAGAAGACTCCCCTGCCGACATCTTCGGCTATTTTTCTGTACATCTGGGCCGCATCGGCGGCTTTAGCCTTTGCCATAAGAGATTCGTTTCGGGGCCGGCCCGCGCACGGGCGCGGAACAGAGCGGGACAAAGTTATATAAAAAAAAGGCCGCCCGAAAATTTTCGGACAGCCTTGACACATCTTATCATTCCGGAACGGTGTCCGGGCCCGGGCCTATGCCTCGGAATGTTTTTCCTTGTTGCGGACGAGACGCTCCTTCATGGCGTCCACGGCCTCCGTCACGGCCTCCTCGAAAGACGCAGCCTGCCTTTCCACAAGCAGACAGCCGCCAGGCACATTGACCTGGATCTTCACGCTCTTGTTGTCCGGCCTCTCCTGAAGGGAAAGCGAGACATCCACACTCGTTACGGAATCATCGAATCTCTCGAGCTTCGAGACCTTCTTTTCCACATAGTCCAGCAGTTTCTGGTCTGCATTGAACTTCAATGACTGAATGCTAATATCCATAATCAACTCCTTCTTTTTGCCCTTGGGTGGGCGTTGTTATATGATTGCTTAAGCTTCTCCACCGAAGTGTGCGTATAGACCTGGGTAGCGGCGAGCGAAGAATGTCCGAGAAGCTCCTTGATCGAATTCAGGTCCGACCCTCCGTCCAGCAGCTCGGTGGCAAGCGTGTGCCTGAGCGAATGCGGAGATTTGCGGCCCGTGATTCCGGCTTCTCCCAGTTCCTCTCTGACTATCCTCTCCACTGCCATGGGGTAAAGGCGCGAGCCCTTGGCCGTCACGAGCAGAGGTTCGGAGTCGTCTCTCACTCCCCCCAGAACCTTTTCCGTTACTACCAAATATAATGAAATTTCCTCAGATAATCCGCTCAGCATGGGAATTTCTCTGGTTTTATTGCCTTTTCCGTGGACTCTGACCACTCCGCGGCGGAAATCCACCGAAGAAATGTCGAGCGAGATGAGCTCGGCGCGGCGCATTCCGGTGTCGAAGAGCAGCCGGATCACCAGCCTGTTCCTGCGCGCGGTCCATATTTCCACCGAAGCGGGGTCGCCCCCCGTCACCAGACCGGCGCTCTCGGCGGAGGCCCGGCATTCGGTGTCGCTGAAATATCGCCGCATCTCCTCCTCCTTATATACAGAGGGCAGGCGCTTGGGGGTCTTGGGCCGGGCCACGGCACGCACCGGATTGATTTTCAGCAGGTTCTCGGAGCACAGATAGCGGCAGAAGCCGCCCAGCACCGACAGATGCAGATTGACGGTCCGGGGACTTTCGCCCAGCTCGTCCATAAGCCAGACCATATAGTTCCTGACCGAATCGGGCGTGAGGCCGGCGATGATGTCGGAGTCGCCGCCGGAGACGCAGCAGCGGGACACGAAGCGCCCCAGCACATCGGCATAGACGGCGCAGGTGCGCGGAGAATACCGCCGCATGGAGGAAATATAGCCTATGTATCTGTCTATGAGGGTCATTTCACTTCGGTGAGCCCATATTCCGGAGCTATGCGGCGCATCAGAGCGTCGGCCGCCTCGAAATTGTTGTCTATGACTCCGTCCAGTATGGCGTCCTTGACTCTTTCCTTGATCTCGCCGATCACCCTGCCGGGCTCTATGCCATAGACCTCCATCACATGCTCGCCGGTGATGGGGTTCTTGAAGTTGCGGATGGCGTCCTTGGCCTCCACCTCCACCAGCTTCTCGCGGACCAGCTCGAAGTTCTTCTTGAGCCTGACCACCTTGGCCGGGTTCTTGGAGGTGATGTCGGCGTTGCAGAGGAGCATGAGGTCGTCGATCTCGTTGCCAGCATCGAAAAGAAGCCTGCGCACGGCGGAGTCGGTCACGCCCTCGTCCACGAGGGCCACCGGACGGTGATGCAGCCGCACCAGCTTCTGGACATATTTCATCTTCTCGTTCAAGGGCATCTTCAGGGCCTTGAATATCTTGGGCACAATGCGCGCGCCCACGACCTCATGGCCGTGGAAGGTCCAGCCCACTGCGGGGTCGAAGCGCTTGGAGGCGGGCTTGCCTATGTCGTGCAGGAGAGCGGCCCAGCGCAGCCACAGATTGGGCTCGGTCCTCACTGCGGGCTCGGGGTCGGCTCCGTCCTCGGACACCGGCCAGTCAAACAGTCTGCCTTCGGCAATGGCCCTGGCCTCATCCTCGCACACATGGTCCACGACCTTGAGCGTGTGGTAGAAGTTGTCCTTGTGGCCTTTGCCGTCCACGGTCTCCACGCCCTTGAGCTTCGCCAGCTCGGGAAGCACATAGTCCACGAGGCCGGTCCGGTCCATGAGGGCGAAGCCTATGGACGGCTGCCTGGTGAGCAGGGTCTTGTTCATCTCCTCCACTATCCTCTCCTTGGAGAGTATGGTCATGCGGTCCTTCATCTCGGACATCGCGGCCAGGCACTCGGGCACTATCACGAATTCCCTTTCCGGAGTGGACAGCTTGGCGGCGAAACGCACCGCGCGGAGCATGCGCAGAGGGTCGTCGCTGAAGGTGGTGTATGGGTCGAGCGGGGTGCGGATTATCCCCTCGGCCAGGTCACGGATGCCTCCGAAGGGGTCCACCAGGGCACCGAAATCCTCCTTCTGGAGGCTCAGGGCCATGGCGTTGATGGTGAAGTCCCGCCTCTTCTGGTCGTCCTCCAGGGTCCCGTCCTCCACTATGGGCTTGCGGGAATCCCGGTTGTAGGACTCCTTCCTGGCGCCCACGAACTCCACTTCCATCCCGTGGTAGCGCAGCATGGCGGTGCCGAAATTCTTGAACACCGACACCTTGCAGTGCCGCTTTTCGGTCTTCTCCACCCGCGCCGCGACAGCCTCCGCGAGAGCGATGCCGCTGCCTTCGGCCACTATGTCTATGTCCGTGCAGGGCCGCCCCAGGAAGCAGTCCCTGACATATCCTCCTATCACGAACGCCCTTATCCCCGTCTCTTCCGCGACGGAAGAGACCAGTCCGAAGACGGGCGCGTCCAAAAATCCGTTGGTTATGGTTCCTTTCACTTCGATGTCATTTTTTCATAGTCCGGAACATCAGCCATATACTGGAGCTTTCCGTCCTTCTCCCCCGCAAAATAGACCGACTTCCCGTTGGTCACGATTATGTAGCGGACGGAGAGTATCCCCGCATAGCGCAGGGCCTGCTCGAGGACGGCGCGGGACAGCTCCGTCTCGGGGCGCTTGCACTCCACCACCAGCAGCGGGTTCAGAGACCGGTCATAGACCAGTATGTCGGCCCTGTATTCCTTTCTCTTCTCCCCTCCCAGCACTCCGGTCAGGCCGCCGCATTTCATTCCCACCTCGCTCATCATCAGCTGCATAGGCACTTTCAGTGTGTCGTGCAGGACGCCGATGAACCACTGGCGCACCTCCTCTTCCGGGGTCAGCGCCACCTTCTTCTTCCTGAGCGGGTCATATACCGTGAGTTCCGCCATTATCTTCCCGTTTTTCCTTCGGCACGGCGCGCCTGACGGGCGGCCTTCTTCTCGGCGGCGGCCCTGGCGGCGGCCTCCTGTGCCGACTTGGTCTTAATCATTATCACTCCGCCGGCGGCCCTGGAGCCGTAGATGGATGTGGATGCGTCCTTGAGTATGTCCACAGAGGAGACGTCGGCCGGATTGAGGCTGGAGATGTCGGTGACCTCGGTCCCGTCAAGCAGTATGAGCGGGCCGCTGTCATAGTGGAGCGAATTGTTGCCGCGGATTCTCACCGAGGGCACTCCGCCGGGGCCGGCGGTGCCGACTTCGAGGCCGGGCACACGTCCCTTCAGATATTCGAATATGTTGGAATAGGTCGACATCTGCCTGTCGTCGATCTTCACGGTGCCGGCGGAATAGGCGTTTCTGTTCCTGTCCACCTTGCCGTAGCCGATATCGTCAGACCGTCCGGGGGCGGGAGGCGGCGGAGCGCCCACCCGCGAGACCGTTCCGCACGACACCAGGACGGCGGAAAGAGCCAGGGCGAAGAACGTTTTTTTCATAAGACATGCGTAATAGCCAAGCCAAATTTAACAAATTCCCGCCGAGAAACACAAAAGAGTCTTTGACAAAGTGGCGGACAGAGCCTAACTTTGCGGAAGCTCCGCACAGGCGGGGCTTTCGGATCTATGGAAAGAAAAATCGCACTTGTGACAGGAGCCACCAGCGGCATCGGAGAGGCATGCGCCCGCCGGTTCGCTTCAGAGAATTATGACGTGATCATCACGGGCAGAAGGGCCGACAGGCTCGGAAAGCTCAGGGAAGAGCTGGAGGCCAAAGGCGTCCGCGCGCTGGCCCTCGTGTTTGACGTCAGGGACAGGGACGCCGTGAAGACCGCGCTGGAGAGCATCCCGGAGGATTTCAGACAGATCGACGTGCTGGTGAACAACGCCGGCCTCGCCCAGGGCCTGGACCCCGAATATTCCGGCGACTTCGGCGACTGGGACAGGATGATCGACACCAATGTCAAGGGTCTGCTGAACATGACCAGGATGATAGTCCCGGGCATGGTGGAGCGCAACCGGGGCCATGTGATCAACATCGGCAGCGTGGCCGGTGACGCGGCCTATGCCAACGGCAATGTCTATTGCGCCACCAAGGCGGCCGTCAAGGCCCTATCGGACGGACTGAGGATCGACGTGGCCAACACCAAGATCAGGGTCACCAATGTCAAGCCCGGACTGGTGGAGACGGAGTTCTCAAACGTGAGGTTCCACGGCGACGACAAGAAGGCCGAGAATGTCTATAAGGGAATCAAGCCCCTCACCGGCGACGATATCGCGGACGTGGTCTGGTATGCCGCAGCGGCGCCGGAGCATGTGCAGATAGCCGAAGTGCTGGTGCTGGCGACGCACCAGGCCAGCGGCAGCGTGGTTTACAGAGAAGCCTGATCCGCAGAAGCGGAACCGGCGGACAAGGACGGCTGATCGACAGCAGAAGCCTGAGCGTCGGGAACGGACGGCTGAGCGGCAGACACCGCGGAAAGGGAGTCCATTTCGGCGGACAGAGTCCGGTAGAGGGAATCCAGCAGCGGCATGCGCTCGGGAGCCAGAGGCTCAGAAGGCGGCGCCTCCATGGTCAGAGGATTGATGGGGGTGCCGTTTTTCCATACCCGGAAGTCAAGATGCGGGCCCGTGGCCGTGCCTGTGGCCCCCACATAGCCGATCACCTGGCCCTGGCGGACCCTGTCCCCCACCTTTATGTCCGCATAGCGCGAAAGATGGAGATAGGCCGTGGTATAGACCGAATTGTGCCTGATTTTCACAGTGTTGCCGCCTCCGCCGCCCCAGCCTTTGGAGATGACGGTGCCGTCGCCTATGGACACGACCGGCGTCCCTGTGGGCGCGGCATAGTCCACTCCGGTGTGCGCGCGCACGGTGCCGTGCACGGGATGGCGTCTGTGATAGGAGAAGCCCGAGCTTATGCGCTTGAACTCGAGCGGCGCCTTGAGGAAGGCCTTGCGCAGGCTTTCGCCCTTGTCGGACCAGTAGAGATTGCCGCCGTCGCGGTTGTCCAGCATCACGGCCGGAATCTCGGTGGAGCCGCTGTTGAATTTGGCCAGATATATGGAATCCACGGCCACGACCTCCCCGTCGCAGAGCAGCTCGGAATAGAGCACCCTGAAGCGGTCTCCCTCCTGGAGCCCGAAGAAGTCCACCGTCCACGCATAGATGTCCGAAAGATTGGATATGAGTATGACGGGGGCGCCGGCCGAACGCATGTCGTTCCAGAGCGACGAGCTTATGCGCACGTCGGCGAAGCGCCTCATGCGGACCAGCGGCTTTTCATATCTCCATGCCGAGTCCGCCTCGCAGCTGAACACCGTCTGCACGGTCCTATTATTGGAATACACTATATATGAGGGGGCCAAGGCGTCTTTTTCATAGTAGGCCTCCCAGGGGTCGCCGGGGCGTATCTTCCTGACATCCAGTATGGAATCGGGCACCGAGACGGCCATGTTGTGGGCCTTGTCCGGGTCCAGGCCGAGAGAGGTGAACAGCGAGGGCAGCAGCTGGCCCTTCTTCAGCACCCCGCTCGTCACCAGAAACGAATCGGTGCAGAAGCCGAGGGGATAGACCGTGTCGGCGACATGGCTCAGCCCGTCCGAGAGCCCGGCCTTTCCCCTTTTGCACGAAGGGGCGAAGAGAACGGCCATCACGGCCGCAAGAAACAGAAGTCGCTTCATATGCCCTATTCAGCGGCTCCGGCCTTGCCGTTGGCGCGCTCCAGGTTATAGGTATTGATAAGTATCTTGCTCATGAGGAGAGGCGGATAGTCCCTGTGCGCGGAGAGGAAGCTCTGCAGAGCGTCATAGGCCTCGGGGCAGCGGTGGCTTCCGAGCAGGGAGCGGCACCATGCGGCCGGGAAGAAGATGTCGCCGGTGGCCTTCACCTCCTCCAGAGCCTCAAGCCCGGGGACTATATAGGGCACCGACTCCTCATCGCGCAGGAAATGGTTGAGAAGGGCCAGGGCTGTCTGGGCCCAGGGCTCCACCGTCCTGTTTTCGGGCAGGAGCAGGGCTGCGAAAAGGGAGTCGCGGGTCTCCTTGCGGGGAGATGCGGCGGGGCTCACGAAATCGAAGCGGCGCAGCTTGTCGGAATTGAAGTTTCTGGAAGGGTCGGAACCGTCGATCCTGGACCTCTGGGTGGCCAGAATCTCGTCGGCGCGTTCCGGCATCCGCACGGCCAGCTGCCATGCGAAGGTCGTGTAGTCGTCGGCGCCGAGCGAGGCGTCGGACTCGTTCTGCCATATGCCGTAGATATATTCAGCGGCGGCGGAAGAGACGGAGCCGGATCCCAGCTGCCTGAGCAGGCGCGTCCTCACCGAAGCGAGCGGGTGGTTGCGGGACATGGCCATGAGGCGGGCCTCAAGCCTTTCCCTGTCGGCAGGGTCCATGTCGCCGGCGGGGGCGTTGACGAAATCGGCCATGGAGGCGGCTATCTGCTCGTTTTTCTCCGCGGAAAGCGCGTCAAGCAGCGCCGTCGCATAGAACACGGGATCGCTGAAACGGCCCTGCATATAGTTTTCGTTGAGGGTGACCAGCACCGATTCTCTGGCGGTGTCGTCTTTTATGGAGCCGAGCACCGCGAGCAGAGTCCTGAGGTCGTCTTCGGGCATCTCGATGAGCGCATAGGTCTGGCCGTCGGGGTTGGGAATGTAATATCCGCCGGCGGGGGCGGGAACGGTCACTGCGCCGGAGCCTCCGAGCTCTGCGGAAGCCGCTTCGGAAGCCTTCTCAAAGGCGAATGCGATGCTCTGGGGACGGCCTACGCTGTCCGGGGACTCCACCCTGATGCCGTCGGCGGTGCGGGTCAGCGACACATGCGGCATTCCGGCGGTATAGATCCAGCCTTCGCTGAACTGCTTCACGTCCTTTTCGCTGTGGGCGTCAAGCACTTCGATCAGGTCGTCCCAGGTGGCGTTGCCGAAGGCGAACTTCTTCAGATAGGCGCATATGCCTGTGCGGAAATTGTCGGCGCCCATGAATTCCACCAGCTTCTTCATCACTATGGGAGCCTTGTCATAGACTATGTTGCTGTAAATCAGGCCGGCGTCGGCAAGGTTGCCCAGAGGGCGCCTGACGGGCGAGGCTCCGGCGGTCCTGTCCTCGGCCATGGCGGTGACATAGTAGCTCTTGAGCCAGACCAGCTCGTGGTTCACCTCGGGGAACATGGGCTCGGCCATCTCGGCGGCGAAGTAGTTGGCATAGACCTCTTTGGTCCACACGTCGTTGAACCACTTCATGGTCACCATGTCGCCGAACCACATGTGGGCGGTCTCGTGGGCCAGCAGGGTTATGCGCTTTTCCTTCTCGTCCGGCGAGGGGTTCTTGCCCAGGAACATGGTGTTCTCGTTGTAGAGCACGGCTCCGGGATGTTCCATTCCGCCGAACTGGAAGCCGGGGACTATGGTGAAGTCATATTTGTCGAAGGGAAGCGGGATTCCGGTGTATTCCTCCATATACTTGACTGCGGCGGCCACTTCTTCGAAGATTTCCGGGAGCTGGGCAGTCTTGGCGGGGTCGGTCTCGCGGTAGAAGGCCGTCATCTCGCGGCCTCCGGCGACGGCGGTGTAGCTGTTCCATTTTCCGGCCACGAAGGAGAACAGATAGGTGGGGATGGACTTGGTCCTGCCGAACTCCACCCGGTTGCCGGCGGAGCTGACCGCGGCGGTGTTGGACATGGCCTTCCAGCCTTCGGGGATGTTCAGGGTCAGGGTGTATTCGGCCCTGAGGTCGGGCTGGTCGAAGCACGGGAACACCGAGCGGGCGTGGGCGGGGACGAAGAGGGTGTAGAGATATTCGCCGTTCCTGTTCAGGAAGCGGTCGTCGCTCACGAAGGAGACGCTGACGCTGTTCTCTCCGGCATTCAGGTATTTGCCGGGGATTATGATGTGCTCGTCCTTATAGGCGGCCTCGACGCTCTTTCCGTTTACCTGCACATCGGAATAGTCCGGGGAGGTGAAGTCCAGAATCAGGTCTTTGCCGTCCGAGAGGCTGAAGCTGAGGACTTCGCGTCCCGTCACTTTCTCCTCCATGGATTCGGGGATGTCGAACTCCAGCTCGTAATGGATTCCGGACACGCGGTCCTTTCTCTGTGTGGCAAGGTCTTCGCTGACCCCGGGCGCGGTCAGAGCCCCGTCAGGGCCTCCGCAGGCACAGCAGAGCGCCGCGGCGATGGAAAGATTTTTCAGCAGTTTCATATCAAAAGACGGGGCCGCAGATGAGGAACCCCAACTCACAAAGATACTGAATTTTACTAAATTTGCCTCAGCAACAGACCAGACCCATGGAGATAGAACCCATAGCCATTTATCATTGCCCGCTCAGCTCCAAGTTCGGCATCCCGCGCCAGAGCGGAGTGGTGCCGGAGCTGGAAGGTACCGTGACCCTCTGCGGCCGCGGCCCGGAAGCCCTGAGGGGCATCGAAGGCTTTGACTATCTGTGGCTGCTGTGGGGCTTCTCGGCCAACCGCCCCGGCAGGGCCGGAGACACGGTGAGGCCTCCGAGGCTGGGCGGGAACAAGTCTGTGGGGGTGTTCGCGTCGCGCTCTCCCTACAGGCCCAATCCCATAGGCCTGTCTTCGGTGAAGCTGGTCGCGGTGGAGGGCTGCACGCTCAGGGTGAGGGGCGCCGACCTCATGGACGGGACTCCGATATATGACATAAAGCCCTATCTCCCCTATGCGGACTCGCATCCGGGCGCAAGGGCCGGTTTCACCGACGCGTCGTCCTGGAAGCGGCTCGAGGTGGTGATTCCGGAAGCTCTGGAGGCCGTTCTGGAGCGCAATGCCGGTCCCGGAGCCGCCAAGACGGTGGCGGGCCTGCTGGCGGAGGACCCGCGGCCGAGCTATCAGGACGACCCGGAGCGGACCTATGGAATGGAATTCGGCGGCATGGACATAAGGTTCCGCGTCGCGGAAGGCGTCCTCAGCGTGACGGAGGTCGCGGAAGGGCGCCGCAAGTGACGGCAGATGAGGAAATCTTGGAAATATTTGCGACATTTGCAGTTTAACTAAAACAAAAGCATAATCATGATAAATCCGGAAGCGAAGCGCTGCCTGCAGTGCAAGAAGGCGAGATGCTCGTCCGCCTGCGCGGTCCACACGGACATCCCCGCAGCCATGAACCTGTATCTGGAAGGCAAGACCGAAGAGGCCGCGAAGCTGCTCTTCGAGAACAATCCCCTCTCCGCCATAACATGCCAGGTGTGCGACTGGAACAAGATGTGTTTCGGGCACTGCGTCCTGAATGTGAAGAAGGTGCCGGTCCACTGGTACTGGATCGAGCAGGAGATTTCCATGAACTATCTCAAGAACGTGCATCTGGAGTGCGCCCCCGACAACGGGAAGAAGGTGTCGATAATCGGAGCCGGCCCCGCGGGCATAGTGGCGGCCATAGAGCTGCTGCAGAAGGGCTTCAGCGTCACTATGTTCGACGACCACGAGAGGGTGGGCGGAGTGCTGCGCTACGGCATCCCGGAGTTCAGGCTTGACAATGCCTATATCGATGAGTATGAGAGGATTCTGAAGGAGGCCCCGGGCTTTAAGTTCAAGGGCAGGGTGAGGATAGGCAAGAATATCCCCCTGAAGGTGATCCGCTCCATCAGCGACGCGGTCCTGATTGCGACCGGCGCCGCGGTGCCCCGCAGGATGAACATTCCGGGCGAGGACAATCCTCATGTGATTCCGGCCCTGACCTATCTTGACAACCCGGACGCCTATGTGCTGGGCAAGAAGGTGATAGTCGTGGGCGGAGGCAATGTGGCCATGGACGCGAGCCGCACCGCCGTCAAGAACGGACATGAGACTTATCTGGTATACAGGAAGGATTTCGAGAACATGCCTGCGAACACCATCGAGGTGGAGGAGGCCATGAAGGACGGGGTGAAGTTCCGCGTGCTGCAGACTCCTGTGGAGATCAAGACCGTGGATGGGAAGAACATCGCGGTGATCAAGGACTGCCAGACTGTGGTGAAACCGGACGGACAGCTGTCCACTGAGATTATCGACGGGACTGAGCGCGAGGTGGAGTTTGACGACATGATCATCTCGGTGAGCGAGACCGTGGACTATGGCATATTCGGGCTGCAGAAGCCTGAGACCGTGGGCGGAAACGGCACTCCGAAGGTGAACGGAATCCAGCAGACGTCCTATTCCGACGTTTTCCTGGCCGGCGACTTTCTGTATGGACCCAAGACTGTGGTCCTGGCCGTGCACAGCGCGAAGATTGCGGTGCAGGGAATTGTAACATATCTGGCTTAGAGAAAGATGGAACTTTATGAATATGCGCGTCCCGACCTGATGGCCGGGAAAAAGCTGCTTTATCTGCACGGGTTCGCCTCCAGCGGGCAGAACGGCACCGTGCGCACGCTGAGGACGCTGCTGCCTGAGACCGAGGTGATAGCGCCGGACATTCCGGTGGACCCGAAGGAGGCCATGGACATGCTGAGGAGCCTGTGTGACACGGAGAAGCCGGACCTGATTGTGGGGACTTCGATGGGGGCGATGTATGGGGAGCAGCTGCAGGGCATCAGGAAGATTCTGGTCAATCCGGCTTTTCAGCTGGCCGACACCATACTCAAGAATAACGGGCTCGGGAAGCAGGATTTCCACAGCCCGCGCAAGGACGGAGCCACTTCGTTTCTGGTGAACAAGGCTCTGCTGGAGGAGTACCGGGAGTGCAGCTCGCACTGTTTTGAGCACAGTGCGGAGGACGGGGCTCTGGTCTATGGGCTTTTCGGGACCAGGGACAATCTGGTGCACACTTTTGACCTGTTCAGCTCGCATTACCGCAATGCGGTCCGTTTCGACGGGGAGCATTATATGAATGACAGCACGGTGCTGCACAGTGTGCTGCCGATTATCCAGAGGCAGGATGACGCGGCGCAGGGCCGGAGCAGGAAGACGGTGTTCATCAGCATCACTGACACTCTGGCCGAGTCCGGGGAGGACAGGCCGCTTGGGCAGAGGGAGCCCAGGGCGGGAGCTCTGAAGGCTTTCAGGAAGCTGTCGGAGGCCTATGAGTGCCGGATTCTGGAGTCGGTGCCCTATAACACGCCCGCCGAGTGGCCGGGAGTGGTGGAATGGGCGGAGAAGCATATGGGGGTGCATGCCTGGGACAGGGTGACCATAAGCCCGAGGAAGGATCTCATTTTCGGGGATTATCTCATCGATGGCCGTGCGGAGGAGAATGGGGCGCAGGATTTTATGGGGACGGTCCTCGAGTTCGGCAAGGAGCCTTTCAAGTCCTGGGACGAGGTCTTAACCTATTTTGATAGATTAGGCGGCCAGTAGGCTGACGCTTTGGGCTCTCAGGCCGATGACTGCCGGAGAGACTCCGCTCTCTTCGTTCGCTCCGGCCCTTCCCATTGCCATCTGCGTCATCGCTTCGCGATAACTTGCTGTCAACGGGCCCCTTCCCCTACCCACGTCCGGGGATGGACATGCTCTCCGGCAGTTCATCGGCCTGAGAGACAGACACAAACGATGAGACGACTGATAAGTGATTATCGGTCGTCTTTTATTTTGTCTTGACTAAGTGGCGTTCGGCTGTCCCCTCCGGAGACCTTCGCGTGGCTTAGAAAGGCGGTCCTCAGACCGCCCGGCGGTG
>CAZIFT010000009.1:24764-33243 GCA_964538395.1 uncultured Muribaculaceae bacterium | reverse complement strand
ACGGTGTCAACGAGACCGGTCTCGCCGTGTTCCTTGACTTCTCCGAGGCCATCAACAGGCTCGGCCATCAGAAGGTCGCCGAGAGATACGGCAACCTCTTCGACATGTATGAGAAGATCACCAACTCCTCCCCCTGGAAGGAGCCTATGATGATATATCCCGCCATTCACTACACGATGGGAGGTATCTGGGTCGATTATGACCTCCAGACCACCATCAACGGTCTTTACGCCATCGGTGAAGCCAACTTCTCCGACCACGGCGGAAACCGCCTCGGTGCATCCGCCCTCATGCAGGGCCTCGCAGACGGATATTTCGTGCTGCCTGTCACCATCGGCGACTATCTCTCGCACAAGTTCGCAGAGCCCAAGACCGACACTTCCGCTCCTGAGTTTGACGCTGCCGAGAAGGCCGTCCAGGCCCGCATAGACAAGCTGTTCTCCATCAAGGGTAAGCAGACTGTCGATTCTATGCACAAGAAGCTCGGACACATCATGTGGGAGTATGTGGGAATGGCAAGGACAGAGGAAGGCCTCAAGACGGCCATCCAGAAGATTCAGGAGCTCAAGAGCGAGTTCTGGAAAGATGTCTATGTTCCCGGTGACCAGTATCAGTTCAACCAGGAGCTTGAGAAAGCTCTGAGACTTGCCGACTTCTTCGAGATCGGCGAACTCATGGCAAGGGACGCTCTGAACCGCAGAGAGTCTTGCGGCGGTCACTTCCGCGTCGAGAGCCAGACTCCGGAAGGAGAGGCCAAGAGAGACGACGAGAACTATATGTATGTTGCCGCCTGGGAGTACAAGGGAGAAGGCCAGGAGCCTGAGCTTCACAAGGAGCCTCTCAAGTATGAGTTCATCAAGGTCGCTACCAGAAACTATAAAGACTAATTGGATATGGATTTCAATCTCAAGATATGGCGTCAGAAAAACGCCCAGGATAAGGGTCACTTCGAAACTTATCACATTTCAGGCATCGAGGCTGATGCCTCGTTCCTTGAAATGCTTGACATCCTGAACGAGCAGTTGATCAGAGAGGGTAACGACCCCGTGGCTGTCGATAAGGGATGCAAGTCCAGCGGCCCGGTTTCTTTCGACCACGACTGCCGCGAAGGCATCTGCGGAGCCTGCTCGCTCTATATTGACGGCAGAGCTCACGGTCCGGACGACCATGTGACCACATGCCAGCTCTTCATGCGTCATTTCAAGGACGGCGCCACCATCACCGTGGAGCCTTGGAGAAGCTCCGGTTTCCCTGTGATCAAGGACCTTGTCGTGGACCGTTCCGCATTTGACAAGATTCTCCAGGCCGGCGGATTCATTTCCGTGCGCACCGGTTCCGCCCAGGATGCCAACAACATCCTCATTCCTCACGACACTGCCGAGAAGAGCATGGACGCTGCTGCCTGCATCGGTTGCGGAGCATGCGTTGCTACCTGCAAAAACGGCTCTGCAATGCTCTTTGTCGCCGCAAGGGTCAGCTCCCTCGCTCTGCTTCCTCAGGGCCGTCCTGAGGCTAAGAAAAGGGCCGCTGCGATGGTTGCTAAGATGGATGAGCTCGGATTCGGTAACTGCACCAACACCCGTGCCTGCGAAATGGAGTGCCCTAAGGGAATTTCGGTCGAGCATATCGCCCGTCTCAACAGGGAGTTCCTCAAGTCCAAATTCTCCGAATAGTTTGACTCTTCATAATGAAAAAGGGACCCGATCCGGGTCCCTTTTTTTATTGTTTATTATTTGCATCCGGCTGTATGCTCCGTTGACCTTCGCTTCGCTCATCCCACCGCCGCAAGCGGCGGTCCCCCCGCTCATAATGCCGCGGGCGGCATAGGTCCCGGAGCATACAGCCGGATGCTTAAAGGATACTATTTTATATCAGATAAGATAAAAGATATATTCTACCAGAGGAAATTATTGAACGGATAGCGGCCTGCGTGGATTTCGGCCACCATCTTATAGATATCGTCCCGCAGCTTGGGCAGTCCGGTCTTCTCCTTCGCCGAAATGAAAATGCACGGCGTCTTTTCCTGTGCAATCCAGCTGTTCTTCAGCTCCTCCAGGCTCACATTCTCCGCTCCCTTAGGCTCCAGCGAGAACTCATCATACTCCTCATACCTGTAAGCGTCAATCTTGTTGAACACCACATAGACCGGCTTATTGGCGGCGCCGATTTCGCTCAGAGTCTTTTCCACGACTCTCATCTGGTCTTCAAAGTCGGGGTGCGAGATATCCACCACATGGACCAGGATGTCGGCCTCCCTGACCTCGTCAAGCGTGCTTTTAAAGGCCTCAATCAGCTGAGTGGGCAGTTTCCTTATAAATCCCACCGTGTCGCTCAGAAGAAAGGGAACATTGCCTATAACGACCTTTCTCACCGTAGTGTCCAGCGTGGCGAACAGCTTATTCTCCGCAAACACGTCCGACTTGGCCAGCAGATTCATCAGAGTGCTCTTGCCCACATTGGTATATCCCACCAGCGCAAGCCTCACCAGCGAGCCTCTGTTGCCCCTCTGTGTGGACATCTGACGGTCCACTTTCTTCAGCTGCTCCTTCAGCCTGTTGATGCGCTCCTTCACGATTCGGCGGTCAATCTCTATCTGGGTTTCACCCATTCCGCCTCGTGTTCCGCGGCCTCCGCGCTGCCTCTCCAGATGGGTCCACATGCCCGCGAGGCGGGGGAGCATATAGTTATATCTGGCCAGCTCCACCTGCATCTTGGCATATGCCGTCCTGGCCCTCTGGGCAAAGATTTCCAAAATCAGAGTGGTCCTGTCTATGACGCTGCTGGTCTTGATGATTTTGGCTATGTTTCGCTGCTGGATGCCCGTCAGCTCGTCATCGAAGATTACATATCTGATAGCGTTTTCCTCGCAGTATGCGGCTATTTCATCCAGCTTTCCGCTTCCTATATAGGTGGCGTTGTCGGGCTTGTCCATCTTCTGGATGAACTTCTTGTCGCCTGTGGCGCCTGCCGTGAGGGCCAGAAATTCCAGTTCGTCCAGATATTCCTTTATGCGCCTCTCGTCGTCGCCGGACTTGATCAGGCCGACAAATACCGCCTTCTCTTCGCAGTTTTCAGTGGGTATGATTTCGCTCATTTTCGTTTTTCGGACTCGTTGTCCATCTTCAAAAAAGGCTGGCCAAATGTCTTTTGGTCAGCCTTTCATCTATGTTTAGATTGAATTATCTAAGCTGGAAAATCACAGGGAATGTGTAGGTGACCTTCACAGCGCGGTCTCTCTGCTTTCCGGGTTTCCACTTCGGGGAGCTGGAAACGACCCTGACGGCCTCCTTGTCAAGAGAAGAGTCAACACCGCGGAGCACTTTCACATTGGAAACGCTACCGTCTGTGTTCACAGTGAACTGGAGGGTGACACGACCCTGCACACCGTTCTCTCTTGCGATTTCAGGATAGACAAGCTTGGAGTTCACCCATTTCGAGAACTCGTTGGCATCGCCACCGTTGAAGGAAGGCTTCTCCTCCACGAGCTGGAAAGGAATGGCTTCCTCTTCCACAGTCTCTTCCTGCACTTCCTCGACATAGTCCATGATTTCAACTCCGAGGTTGGCGTTGTCCTCAAGGTTCAGGAAGCTGGAGTCATCGACCTTGATTTCATCGTCCACGATGTCAATCTGGTCGGAAAGGACAGGGATCTTGGGTGCTGCCTCGGGCGGGGGAGGGGTCTCGGTCTGTGTGATGGGAACCATATCCTCCACCTCGACGATGGTCTCTTCAGCCTCGAAGGCTGATGTCTGTTTCTCCTTGGACTGGTACTCGAAAGCGCCGAGCACGACCAAGAGGGAAACCACGAACCCGATTTCTGTAAAGATCAGCCTCTTGTTGTTAAGGTTGGCCTTCTGTGATTTTTTGACTTCCATATTTGTTTTAATTTTATTCCTTTTTGAAGGGCATAGCTTTAGCGTGGTAAAGGTAGAAATATTTCTTTTGATTTCAAATTTTTATCTTTATTTATTGTAGTTTTGCACAAAGTTTTTCACAATTCATCTGCGCATGGTCTCTTATTTTTTCGAAGACACCGACTTCAAATTCAGCGGCCGCAGGGCCAACAACGCCTGGCTCAAGACCGTGGCGGAGAGCGAGAACCGCATCCTCGGGCAGGTCAACATCATCTTCTGTTCCGATGCCTATCTCCTGGAAATCAACAAGAAATATCTTTCACACGACTACTATACCGACATCATCACCTTCGACTACTGCGAAGGTAATACCCTGAGCGGCGACCTATTTATAAGTGTCGATACGGTGCTCGACAACTCCAAGTTCTATAAGACGGAGTTCAAGGACGAGCTCGACAGGGTGATGGTCCACGGCCTTCTCCATCTGATCGGATATGACGACCACACCGACGAGGACGTGACCATGATGAGATATAAGGAGAATTTCTATCTCGAGCTGAGGAAGTAGGGTATGGTAAAATATTATGATGTAATAGTCGTCGGCGGGGGCCATGCCGGTTGCGAGGCCGCTGCCGCCGCAGCCAATATGGGTTCGTCGGTGCTGCTTGTCACCATGGACCTTAACGGACTTGCCAGGATGTCCTGCAATCCGGCGGTGGGCGGTATCGCCAAAGGCCAGATTGTCCGTGAGATTGATGCGCTCGGCGGATATACCGGAATAGTGACGGACCGCGCCACTCTGCAGTTCCGGATGCTGAACAAGTCCAAAGGCCCCGCAATGTGGAGTCCTAGGGCTCAGTGCGATAAAGCGGCTTTTTCCGCCGCATGGCGTAATATTCTCGAAAGTATCTCAAACTTAGATATTTACGCCGATATTGTCGAAAAATTCCTCTTTGAGGATTCAAAAATCACGGGAGTCTGTACACGGACCGGGGCGATTTTTAAATCTCAGGCGGTTGTTCTCACAACCGGAACCTTCCTCACCGGCAAACTTTTCATCGGACGCCGGGAGTTTGAAGGCGGTCGCATAGGGGAGATGTCTTCTTATGGTCTGACGGAGCAGCTGGTCAGCATGGGGATTTCTTCGGCGAGGATGAAGACCGGCACTCCGCCCAGAATCGATGTCTCGTCGGTTGACCTATCGAAGGCTCAGATTCAGAAGGGGGATGAGAGTCCCGAGAGGTTCTCTTATCTTCCGGTGCCTTCCCGGATTCAGAGCGGAACTCCGCAGATGCCGTGCTATATCTTTCACACCAATGAGAGGGTGCATGACATTCTCCGCGCCGGGTTCAAGGACTCGCCTCTGTTTTCCGGACTGATTCACGGAAAGGGCCCGCGCTATTGTCCGAGCATAGAGGACAAGCTGAGGACTTTCTCCGACAAGGATTCTCACCAGCTGTTCCTCGAACCGGAGGGCAGCAATATAAAAGAGTATTATCTTCAGGGCTTTTCGTCATCGTTACCGCTTGATACTCAATTAGATGCGCTTCACGCAACAGTCGGTTTCGAAAATGCGAAGATTTATAAGCCGGCCTATGCCGTAGAGTATGACTATTTTGACCCGGTGCAGCTCCGCAGCACGCTGGAGTCGAAGGTGGTCGATGGTCTGTTCCTCGCGGGTCAGGTCAATGGCACCACCGGCTATGAAGAGGCGGCAGGGCAGGGAATAATCGCCGGAATCAATGCGCACCTGAAAGTCCACGGCGAGGGCTCGTTTGTCCTGTCGCGCGATGAGGCTTATATCGGGGTGCTGGTGGATGACCTTATTACTAAAGGTGTGGATGAGCCCTACAGGATGTTTACCTCAAGGGCGGAGTACCGCATCCTGCTTCGTCAGGACAATGCCGACAGGCGGCTTACCGAGAAATCTTATAATGCGGGGCTTGCTTCGAGGGAGAGGTTTGAACTTATGCAGAGCAAATATGCGGCTGTGGATGCCCTGGGCAACATGTCGCACAATATAAAGATGAAGCCGGCGGTCGTCAATTCTTATCTTGAATCGGTCGGTTCTGCGGCGCTCACGGAGAGCAAGTCTCTCTTTGAGCTGGTCTCCAGGCCTTCGGTTTCTTTTGAAGCTCTATGGAATTTTGTTCCACGTGGAACTGTCGCTACTGCTCCGCAGGGCCTTTCGCGGGAGGTCTTTGAGAGTGCTGAAATCAATATCAAGTATAGCGGCTATATAGAAAGGGAGGCGACTCTGGCCCAGAAGATATCGCGGCTGGACTATGTGAAGATTCCGCGCGGCTATGACTTTGATGCAATCTCCGGTCTTTCAATCGAGTGCCGGCAGAAGCTGAAAAAATATGGGCCGGAGACCATAGGTCAGGCGTCCCGTATTTCAGGCGTTTCTCCCGCCGATATCTCAGTCCTTCTAGTCCTCTTTAAGCGCTAATTGTTCCATGTGGAACATTTAGATAGCATTCGGCTATAGCCTCCGAGCGGGCCCCTCGACAGGCTCGGGGACCGCTGCTTTGCGGTGGGTGGGGGTGAACGTAGCGAAAGTCTCCGGTGCTGTAGCCGAATGCTTCCAACGGGCAGAATAAAAATGAGGCGACTGATAAGCAAATATCAGTCGCCTTTTATTCGTGGTCTGCTAGGGTGAGAGCTACTTTTAAAGCTTCTTGAGGGCTTCTTTTATGAGGTCTTCGACCTTGGCGTCGGGGTTCTTCTGGAGGATTCCGGGCAGAACCTTGTTGATGTTGGGCTTAGAGAATCCCAGCATCGTCAGGGCTATGGTAGCTTCTTCGACCACCGCCTGATTACCCTTCACAACCGGTATTTCAGCGCCTCCGGAGCCCTTCACAATCTTGTCCTTCAGCTCCAGAACTATCCTCTGCGCGCTCTTGAGCCCGATACCTTTCACGCCCTTAATCCTGTTGACGTCCTCCGAGAGTATGGAATTCCGGAGTTCCTCGGCAGTGAGCGAGGAGAGAATCATGCGCGCCGTGCCCACTCCTACGCCCGACACTCCGATCAGCAGCCGGAATATGCCGCGCTCCTCCTTAGTGGCGAAGCCATACAGCTGCTCGTCGTCCTCTTTCAGATAGTGATGCAGATAAAGTTTCGCATCCGAGGCAGTCTGTATCGCCTCATAGGTCTGGAGCGAGATGAGAATGCTGTAGCCTATGCCTCCGCATTCCAGAATCACCTCCGCCGGGTTTATTTCGATGATCTTTCCTTTGATGTATTCGTACATGTCACTGGCCTTTTCGGCAAATATAAGAAGCATGTTTTGAAATATTTAAATCTCGCAGTATTTTTGCGGAATTGTGCCTGTCACATATAAACAACGAAATTCAGCCATGAATATTTCCGAAGTCAGAGCCCTTTTCCCCGCACTGAGCGACAAAGTGTATGGAAAGCCTCTTGTCTATTTTGATAACGCCGCCACATCCCAGCGTCCGCAGTCAGTCATAGACGCGCTGTCGGACAACTCCCTCCATAAAAACGCCAACATCCACCGCGCCGTCCACGCCCTTGCGTCCGCAGCGACCGATGAATATGAGTCGGCGAGGGACTGCGTGCAGGCGTTTCTCAACGCATCGTCCCGAGAGGAGATTGTGTTCACTTCCGGGACCACGGCGTCAATCAATCTCGTGGCATATTCATTCGGAGAGGCGTTCGTGGGCGAAGGAGACGAAATCATAGTCTCGCAGGCCGAGCATCATTCCGACATAGTCCCGTGGCAGCTCATGTGCGGCCGGAAAAAAGCCGTCCTCAAAGTCCTGCCGGTCGATAACTGCGGAATTCTCGACGTCGATGCGCTGCAGACGCTCATCACTCCGCGCACGAAGCTCGTCGCCGTCGCGCAGATTTCCAATGTGCTCGGAATTGTCAATCCGGTGAAGGAAATCGTCCGGATCTGCCATTCGAAGAACGTCCCGGTCCTGATTGACGGAGCCCAGGGCGTCGTCCACAAAGGCATGGACGTGCAGGACGTGGACTGCGACTTCTACGCTTTCTCCGGCCATAAGGTCTATGCGGCTACCGGCACCGGAGTGCTCTACGGCAAGAAGAAATGGCTGGACGCGATGCCGCCGTATATGGGCGGGGGCGAGATGATCGACCATGTGAGCTTCGAGAGGACGACCTATGCGCCGCTTCCTGAGAAGTTCGAAGCCGGGACGCAGAATTTCAATGCGCAGGCCACGTTCAAGCAGGCTATAGAGGTTTGGAAAATATTGAATGACAAGGAATTAAGTGAATATTCGACCTCTGTGGGCGAGTTCTTGCTCGACCGTCTGTCGGCGGACCCGAGGATAGCGCTCTATGGCGTTCCACATGGAACAGAGGAGAAGATTCCGCTCTTTTCCTTTACGGTCCGGGGCGTGCACCACGAGGATCTGGCGCTGATTCTGGACAAGATGGGAGTCGCCGCGAGGTCCGGGCAGATGTGTGCGGAGCCGCTTATGGACAGGTTCGGGGTCACCGGGATGCTGCGAATTTCGCTGGCGCCCTATAACACCATGGAGGAGGCTGAATACTTCATCAAGTCGCTCGACAAAGCAATCGCGATGCTGGCATAGGCCTATCTGCGGGCCCCTCGACAGGCTCGGGGACCGCAG
>CAZIFT010000009.1:0-24664 GCA_964538395.1 uncultured Muribaculaceae bacterium | reverse complement strand
GGACCGCTGCTGAAAAAGGAAACTATATGGAAACACTGGAAGAAGCAAAACAGAATGTCGTGGACACATTCTCCATGTTCGGAGAATGGCTCGACAAATATGAATACCTGATAGAGCTGGGCAAAGGCCTGGACTCCTATCCCGAAGAAAAAAAGACCGACGACCGCCTGATCAAAGGCTGCCAGTCGCGCGTATGGCTGGACTATGAGGTGAAAGAAGGCCGCATCTTCTTCAGCGCCGACAGCGACGCCATCATCACCAAAGGCATAATCTCCCTGCTGATAAGCGTCTATTCCGGAAGGACCGCCGGAGAAATCGCCGGCGACGACTTCTCGTTCATCGAGAACATAGGCCTCAGGGAAAACCTTTCGCCCACCAGGGCCAACGGACTGGTCTCGATGATCGCCACAATCAAGAAAATAGCGGAGGAAAACAAGTGATGGACGAAAACAGAAAACCCGAAGAGGAAAAGGAACAGACCTTCCCCGTCACCGAGGTGCACGAAGAATCGCCGAAACACGAGCCGCTCACTCCCGAACAGGCACAGGAAGTGGCGCCGCTCTATTCCGACGTGATTCTGGCCCTCAAGCAGATTTATGACCCCGAGATTCCGGTCAACATCTACGACCTCGGACTCATCTATGAACTCTTCATAGACAAAGACCATAACGTGTTCATAACCATGACTTTCACCGCCCCCAACTGCCCGATGGCCGACGAAGTGCTCCAGCAGGTGAAGGAAGGCGTGGAAGATGTGCCCAAAATCAAGAGCTGCACCATAAACCTGGTGTTCGACCCAGTGTGGGACCAGAGCATGCTTTCCGACGAGGCCCGCGTGGACCTCGGCCTCGACTGATTTTATGGAAATCTATCTTTCCCTGGGAGGAAACCTCGGAGACCGCAGGCGGAACATAATGGCCGCCGTGGACAGGCTGGACAAGGCCATAGGCTCGGAACATGTGCGCATGTCCGCTCTGGAAGAGTCGCCGGCCTGGGGCTTTTCCGGCCCGCCGTTTCTGGACTGCATCGCGGTCTATGACAGCGATAAATTCCCTCAGGACGCGGACGGCGCCCGCTCGCTGCTTACGGTCTGTAAGCGGATAGAAAGGGAGATGGGCCGCACCGACGCTCCGGAATATGCTCCCGACGGCCGCCGGAGATATCACGACCGCACCATAGACATAGATATCCTGCTCTTCGGAAACCTGCGGATGAACACTGCGGAACTCACTGTCCCACACAGGCTTATATCAGACCGCCCCTTCATCATGAAGCCCCTGCGGGAGGTCGCCTCTTCCGAAATCAGGACTCGGTTCGGCGATATATTCGAATAAAATGTTTACTTTTGCGTGTTTGTAACAATAAAGCAATATGACTCAGGAAGAACTTTTCAAGGTGCTTGTCGCCCATTGCAAAGAGTACGGATTCATTTTTCCGTCCAGCGAGATTTATGACGGTCTGGCAGCAGTCTATGACTATGGCCAGATGGGCGCCGAGCTCAAGAACAATATAAAGAGGTATTGGTGGGAGGCCATGACCCGTCTCAACGAGAACGTGGTCGGCATCGACTCCTGCATCTTCATGCACCCCAAGACCTGGGTCGCTTCCGGACATGTCGCCGCATTCAACGATCCTCTCATCGACAACAAGGACTCCAAGAAGAGATACAGGGCCGACGTCCTGATCGAGGACTACCTTGCCAAGATTGAAGAGAAGATCAACAAGGAAGTCGCCAAGGGCAGGAAGAAGTTCGGCGACTCTTTCGACGAGGCTCAGTTCCGCGCCACCAGCCCCAACGTGCTCCGCGAGCAGGCCAAATATGACGAGGTGCACAACCGCTATGTGGCCGCAGAGCAGGCCAACGACCTCAACGAATACAGGCAGATCATTCTCGACTGCGACATTGTGGACCCCGTGTCCGGCACCAAGAACTGGACCGACGTGCGCCAGTTCAACCTCATGTTCAGCACCCAGATCGGCAACACCGGCTCTGACGAGGACAACAAGATCTATCTCCGTCCCGAGACGGCCCAGGGCATATTCATCGAATATCTGAACGTCCAGAAGACCGGCCACATGAAGATTCCTTTCGGAATCGCCCAGATCGGTAAGGCCTTCAGAAACGAGATCGTCGCCCGCCAGTTCATCTTCCGCATGAGGGAGTTCGAACAGATGGAGATGGAGTTCTTCGTGAAGCCCGGCACCGAGATGGAGTGGTTCAAGAAGTGGAAGGAGAACAGAATGAAATGGCATGTGAATCTGGGCATGGGCGCAGAGAACTACCGTTTCCACGACCACGAGAAGCTCGCCCACTACGCCAACGCCGCCACCGACATAGAATTCAACTTCCCCTTCGGCTTCAAGGAGCTCGAAGGTGTCCATTCCAGAACTGACTTCGACCTCGGAAACCATCAGAAGCTCTCCGGAAAGAAGATTCAGTACTACGATCCCGATCTCGGAGAGAGCTATGTCCCCTACTGCGTGGAGACTTCGATCGGAGTGGACCGCATGGTGCTGGCAGTGCTCTCGCACTCCTACTGCGTCGAGGACCTCGAAGGCGGAGAGAAGAGAGTCGTGATGAAAATCCCCGCACCTCTCGCTCCCGTCAAGGTGGCAGTGCTCCCGCTCGTCAAGAAAGACGGTCTGCCGGAGCTCGCGCAGAAGGTGGTCGATGAAATCAAATATGACTTCAACTACCAGTATGACGAAAAGGACAGCATCGGAAAGAGATACCGCCGCCAGGACGCTATCGGAACTCCTTTCTGCGTGACTGTCGATAACGACTCGCTTGTGGACGGCACCGTGACGGTCCGCGACCGCGACACCATGGAGCAGATCCGCATCCCCATGGACCAGCTGCGCTCCCACATCGAGGCCAAAGTGAGCATGACCACTCTGCTGAAAAATCTATAACAGAACCGGCTTTTGTTTCCGGCGCCGCCTTTGTTTCAAAAAGGTTGCGTCGGAAATAAGTTATTAACATTATAAAGCGTTTTTTGTACACATTTAACGATAAACGTTGCCGGAATTGTCAAAAGGATGCGTATTTTAGCGGAGTTCAGGTCTAAATCTGAAAATTACTGATAACCAATTTTTATAGTCTAACAACCAAATTAAAGTATGAACCAAAAGCAGTTAATGGTAGGTTGTGCCCTTTTGTGCCTTCTCGGCGCATATAACGGGGTGTCTGCCTATGCGGCTGATTCTGAAGCTTATGCTACAGCTCAGCAGAATGTCATCACTGTCACTGGTACCGTTGTTGACGCTAATGGTGAACCCCTTATCGGAGTCGCTGTTATGCAGAGCAACACCAACGGAGCCGTGACGGATCTTGACGGAAAGTACTCCATCAGCGTTCCTAGCGATGCTACTCTTACTTTCTCGTCAATCGGTTACACCACTCAGGAAGTGCAGGTGAGCGGCAGGACAACGATTGACGTCACTCTGACCACCGATGTCGAGTTCCTCGACGACGTGGTTGTCGTGGGTTACGGTGTGCAGAAGAAAGCAACCCTGACAGGTTCCATCTCCGCTGTGAACGGTGATGAGCTGAAGAAGGTTTCCGCCGCCAACATGACCAACACCCTCGCAGGTAAGACCGCAGGTGTCATCGCCTACAGCCGTTCCGGTGAGCCTGGCGCCGACGACGCTACCATCCTCATCCGCGGTAAAGGTACCTTCTCCAACTCCGACGGATCCAACGTGGCTCCTCTTATCGTCGTGGACGGTGTCGCAGGCCGTGAGTTCTCCCGTCTGAACCCTGAGGACATCGAGAGCATCTCCGTCCTTAAGGACGCTTCCGCCGCCATCTACGGTGCGCGTGCAGCTAACGGTGTCATCCTCGTTACCACCAAGCGCGGTAAGGACGGAAAGGTCACCCTCAACTACAACGGAAGCTACTCCATGTCTCAGCCTACAAGGGTTCCCAAGATGCTTGACGCTTATGACTATGCTACCTATGTGAACGAGTACGATGCTCAGGAACGTCACGCTCAGTCCGGTCTGACATACACCGACGAGGTTATGCAGCACTACAAGAACAATGACGACCCTGTGACCTACCCTAACACCAACTGGTGGAAGGCCGTGGCCAAGAACTGGTCCAGCAAGACTCAGCACTCCGTGTCTGTCTCCGGCGGTAACGAGAAGCTCTCCTTCTACACCTCCGCACAGTACATGTATCAGGACGCTCTCTACAAGAACGCTGCTCAGAACTACAACCAGATCCAGTTCGTGTCCAACGTCGACGCCAAGATCTCCAATGCCATCCGCATGAGCATGGACGTCCTCGGACGCCGTGAGACCAGGAACCAGGGCGGCAGCTCCACGAGCTCCATCTACACCTACTTCCTCACCACCTTCCCGGGCGCAGCTCCTTACTATCCTAACGGACTCCCCAGAGTCGGTTATGACGGTGTGACCAACAACGCCGCCATCATGGTGACCGATATCCCCGGATATTCCAAGACCCACAACAACACCCTCACCCTCAAGCCCCTCCTCCACATCGACCTCGATGCCATCACAAAGGGACTCTATGTGGAAGGTTATGCAGCTGTGGATATGAACTTCGAGGACAGCAGGTCTCTCAGCAAGCCCTACGACCTCTATCTGTATGACGCCACCACTGGCGAGTACAACTCCAGAAGGTCCGCTACCGGTGTGATCAGCGTCAGCAACAGCGCTTCCAACTCCCTGTCCTTCACTCTTCACGGAAGGATCGGATATGAGCGCACCTTCAACGATGCTCACCACTTCACCGCTTTCGCAGCTTACGAGCAGAACCAGTACAGATATCACTATCTGTCCGCCGGCCGTACCAACTATCTTTCCGATACCATCCCCGAGCTTTTCGCAGGTAGCGACGATCCTGAGGATCTCAGCAACTACGGTTATTCCAACGCCACTTCCCGCGTGAACGTGTTCGGCCGTATCAACTACGACTACAAGAGCAAGTACCTCCTCGAGGCTACTCTCCGTTACGACGGTTCCATGAACTTCGAGAAGAGCCACAGATGGGGTCTCTTCCCTTCGTTCTCCGCAGGTTGGGTTCTTTCCGAGGAAAGCTTCTGGGAGAACATCAAGCCCTATGTCGGATTCTTCAAGCTTAAGGCTTCCTGGGGTATGATGGGTAACGACTATGTCGATGCCTACCAGTACATGAGCCAGTATAAGTTCAGCTCCGCCGGTGTTACCTTCGGTTCCGGTGATTCCCTCAACCAGGCCAAGGCTCTGTATCTTGACAGACTTGCAAACCCTGCAATCACATGGGAAACTGCAAAGACCACCAACGTCGGTTTCGTCGCCAACTTCCTGCAGAAGTTCTCCCTCGAGGGTGACTACTTCTTCAGCCGCCGTAGCGACATTCTTTACGCAAGAAGCGCTTCCGTTCCTTCTTATTCCGGACTTTCCCTCCCTGACGAGAACCTCGGTATCGTTGACAACCAGGGTGTCGAGTTCGTGGGTTCCTACCGCGACAGCAAGGGTGACCTCAGCTGGGGCGTGACCGGCAACATCACATGGGCCGAGAACAAAGTCAAATATATCGACGAGGCTGAAGACACTCCCGATTGGCAGAGGCAGGAAGGCTATCCTATCGACAGCCAGCTGATCTACAAGGCCGTCAAGATCTACCAGACTCAGGACGAGATTGACAAAAGCGCCACCATCGATGAGAATGTGACCCCCGGAGACCTCCAGTATGTGGATACCGACAAGGACGGCGTCATCACCGCCAACGATATGGTCCGTATCAACCGCACGGCTACTCCTAAGATTGTTTACGGTATCACCCTGAACGGCGGATGGAAAGGCCTCGACCTCAACGTCTTCTTCCAGGGCCAGGCTCAGGCCAAGACCCTCTTCATGCCTACCATGAACATGGTTCAGGAATATTTCGACGGCCGTTATGTTGAAAGCGACCCTTCCACACACGCTACCGCAAAATATCCTAAGGCTCTCATCAAGCAGACCTATTGCGACAACTGGAACGGTAAGTACTCCACATGGTGGCTGCGCAACACCGCCTTCCTGAGGCTCAAGTCCGTCGAGCTCGGCTATACTCTTCCCAAGAGCATCGTCAACAAGATCAGCGTGGAGAACCTCCGCGTTTACGTGAGCGGTACCAACCTCTTCACCATCGACAGCTTCAAGGTCGCCGATCCTGAGGTGGGAAGCATCACTGAGTATCCTCTTCAGCGTATGATTAACTTCGGTGTCAACCTCACATTCTAAAAAGCACTGAAACATGAAAAAAATAGCAATCTTTATAACTTCCGCGATCGCTTGCCTTGGCCTTGGATCCTGCACCAGCATCCTTGACCAGAAGCCCCTGGATTCATTCACGGATGAGGCAGTGTGGAGCGATCTCAATCTCTCGGAGGCATACCTCAACATGTCCTACAATCAGGTCAGGGGATATCTTTCCACCAACACCATCTGGGACAACTTCTCCGAGGAGACCTTCCACAAGCACGGTTATGGCACCAACAACATGACCCACTGCCTGATGACCCCCGATGCACCTTACATGTGCTACTACGAGGACAACTACTACATGTGGAACTACTACTACGGCTACATCAACACCATCAACACCTTCCTCAAGAACATTGACAATGTTCCCGCCGATGGCGAAAGCAACATCGAGTGGAGAAACCAGCAGAAGGGACAGGCTCTGTTCCTCAGGGCTTGGTACTATTCCCTCCTCTACACCTTCTACGGAAGAATCGTGATCGTGGACGAGCCTTATGAGCTTGACTCCGAGTACACCAAGGGAAGAGAGGATATGGACACCGTCGCAGACTTCATCGTCAAGGATTGCGATAACGCCGCAGCTCTCCTTCCTCTCGAGTATTCCGACGCCAGCGACCTCGGCCGCGCCACCAAGGGTGCCGCCCTCGCCCTCAAGTCCAGAGTGCTCCTGTTCAAGGCCTCCCCTCTTTACAGCGGCGGCAAGGACAAGACCACTTCTGCAAGATGGCAGGCAGCTTCCGACGCTGCAAAGGCAGTCATCGACCTGGGCGTTTACAGCCTTGAGCAGATCGCTCCCGAAGGCACAACCCTCTCTTCTCCTGAAGATGTTCAGAAGTATGTTGAGGCTTATGCTGCCCTCTTCTATGATTCGACAAGCTCCGAGGCTATCTGGGAGAAGATCGTGAACCCCAACTATGAGAACGCTTGGTCCGATACCAACTCCACTCCTATGGGATTGATTCACCGCGCACCTTGCGGCCCTGGTAACGGCTTCGAGGGATGGGGAACATTCAATCCTACTCAGAACCTTGTCAGCAAGATTCAGAAGTATGACGGAACTCCTCAGGATCCTTATACCGACAAAACTGTGAACCCTTGGCAGAATCTTGAGATCCGCTACTGGGCCAACATCCTCGGTGATGGTTCCGAGTGGGGTTATGGTGATGATCACCGTGAGGTTGAGACCTTCGTCGCCGGTGACGAGGGCGTCGTTCCCGGACTTGACAGCTCGGAGGGTGAGTATTGGTGGAATGCTTCCAACACAGGATATGCAATGCGCAAGTCCTACTCTCCCGACTTCGACAGCTATGGAACCCAGCAGTGGGATGCACCGTGGTTCTTCATCCGTCTGGCTGAGATCTATCTGAACTATGCTGAGTGCCAGATGGAGCTCGGAAACGACGCTGAGGCTCTCAAGTATATCAACATGGTCCGCAACCGCGCCCTCCTTCCCGATGCAACAGGCGACGTGAGAGCAGCTCTCGAGTATGAGCGTGAAATCGAGCTCATGTTCGAAGGCACCCGCTTCACCGACATGCGCCGCTGGATGAGAATGGACGAAGAGTATGCTAACCCTGTGCTCGGATGCAAGGTTACGAAGTATGCAGACGGCCACAAGGAGTATGACCTCAAAGTCAGCATCGACCAGCGCGAATGGAAGGGTGACAAGTACTACTGGTGCCCTGTTCCTCGCTCCGAGAAGAACAAGTCTCCTAAGTACATCGACCTTCAGCCTTACGAATAATAGAATCGTATAATAGATAATTTTCTATTTTGATGAAGATCAAATCTCTTATAATGGCCATGGCAGCAAGCTTTTGCTGCCTTGGCCTTTTTGGTCAGGAAAGTGTAAAACCTCTTACTGACGAGCAGTGGCGCGCACTTGCACCCACTCCTCCCATGGGCTGGAACAGCTGGAACAAATTCGGCTGCAACGTCAGCGAAACTCTCATCAAGGAAATCGCCGACGCGATGGTTTCCTCCGGAATGAAAGACGCGGGCTACGAGTATGTCGTCATCGACGACTGCTGGCAGGTTGACCGCGACAGCAACGGCGTCATCGTCGTGGATCCCGAAAGGTTCCCCAACGGCATGAAGGCAGTTGCCGACTATGTGCACAGCCTCGGACTCAAGTTCGGTATCTATTCCTGCGCCGGAACACACACCTGCCAGGGACGTCCCGGCAGCATGGGCTATCAGTTCGTTGATGCCAAGACCTATGCCGAATGGGGTGTCGATTACCTGAAATATGACTGGTGCGACAACGAGGGACAGGACGCCCGCAGCGCCTACCTCACCATGGCCAACGCCATCAAGGCCACCGGCCATCCCATCATCCTCAGCATCTGCGAGTGGGGTGAGAACAAGCCCTGGGAATGGGGTGCCGGAATCGGCCACCTCTGGAGGGTTACCCCCGACATCCGCGCCTGCTTCGACTGCACCTTTGACTGGGGCGGCGTGGGCGTGACCGGATGTATCGACGCCATGAGAGACCTCTATCCTTATGCCGGTCCCGGCCACTGGAACGACGCAGAAATGCTCGAGGTGGGCAACGGCAACATGACAAAGGACGAGCAGGTTTCCCACTTCTCCATGTGGTGCATGCTTGCCGCTCCCCTTATGAGCGGTAACGACCTGCGCGACATGAGCATGCAGACCATCGAGATCCTCACCAACAAAGAGGCCATCGCCATCAACCAGGACACCCTCGGCCAGCAGGCCGTTCCTTTCATGGACATGGGCGACCGCGAGATCTGGGCAAAGCCTCTCAGCAACAAGGAGATTGCAGTCTGCTTCCTCAACAGAGGCAGCGTGCCGTGGGAGCTTGACTATGACTGGAACGACCAGACCATGTACTTCGCCCGCGACATCAACTTCAAGACCAACGAGTACACCGTCCGCGACATCTGGCAGCACAAGGACATCGGAACCACAAAGTCCCACCTTGTCGCCACCATCCCTGTCCACGGAAGCATCACCGTCCGTCTGTCTGTAAAGCGCGCTCCCGCAGTGGCTCTTCCCAAGGGAAAGAAGATCTATGTGGAGAAGGAATGGGACAGCATGGACCTGAACAATGAGAACAGCGAGTGGAGCTATAAGAGACTCTACTGCACCGACGACATCGCCATCTTCTGGCAGAAAGGTTTCGGCGCCGATCCCACCAAGGCTCCCAAGCTCGAAGGCCAGGACATGACTTTCGACCCCAAGGCTCTTGCCGAGAAGCTCGAGGCCTTCTATAAGTACTACTACAACAACCTCAACTTCGTCATTCCCGGAAAGACCAAGGCTGACACCTACCGCATGAACTGCTATGTCCGCTACGACCTCGAAGGCACCGCTTACGGCGGATGCGTTGACGATGTGATCGGCGGTCTGTGGGTCACCCCTCCCAGACTCAAGAACCCTGAGCTCAACGTGCTTGCCCATGAGCTGGGACATTGCTTCCAGATTCAGAGCAGCTGCGACGGCAACGGCTCCGGCGGCGGATCTCTCATCGAGAACGGCGCACAGTGGATGCTCTGGCAGGTCAACCCCGCATGGCAGACCAGCGAGAAGTACCACTGGGAGGCTTGGAACAAGCTCACCCACAAGGCTTTCTGCTCCTATGAGAACATGTACCACTCACCCTATGTGCTCGAGTACTGGTCTCTCAAACATGGTCAGAAGTTCATCGGCGAGTTCTTCAGAAGCGGTGAGAAGGGCGAGGACGCTGTCATGGAGTACAAGCGCCTTGCAGGTCTCAACCAGACTCAGTTCGACGACGAGATGTTCGACGCATGCCGCCATTTCGTGAACTGGGACTTCGACCGCGTGTGGAACGAGAGCCGTCCCTATGCCAACAAGAACGTCACAGCCCTCACTCCTCTGTCTGACGGCTGGATGAGAGTTGCCGAGAGCAACTGCCCCGAGAACTATGGCTTCAACGCAGTTCCCGTCGCATTCCCCAAGGAAGGCGGAAAGGTGACCGTTGACTTCAGGGCCGAGGCCGGTATCGAAGGCTTCTCCAAGACCGCTGTTGACAAGGCAGGTTATCGCTATGGCTTCGTCTGTGTCGGCGCTGACGGCAAGTCCACCTACGGCGACATGTACAGCCAGAAGAACAACACCATTTCCTATGATGTTCCCGCAGGCGCACAGTACCTCTGGCTTGTCGTGATGGGCGCTCCCACCGAGCATCCCGTCTCCGACTGGAGCTTCGACAAGGAGCCCGAACCCGAGGCACAGTTCCCTTACAGCATCAAAGTCAGATAATTCACACCTGATATAATCTTTACGGCCGGGGTCTCTGCCCCGGCCGTTTTGTTTCCCGCCCGCAGCCGTGAACCGGGGCGGGCTTTTTTCTTTCCGATTATTGGGCTAACTTTAGCCGTCCAACATAAATCAGCATGGCAGACAAGAACTTCTCCGACATGGGCCGCGAGGCGGCCATAGAGGCCCTTTTCGAGGGCACGCAGTATAAAAACGCCCCCGCGTCCCGCTTCGAGACCGCGGCCAAGGCCTATGTCACCACCGCCTCCCGCCTGTTTCTGGAGGGAATCGACTTCGACCTCGTGTATTTTCCCCTGAAGCACCTCGGCTACAAGGCCGTGGTGGAGGTCACGGGCGACCTCTTCGCCGCCCTGTCGCATCCCCGCTCGCTGGAGCTGAGGCTCGGAGTCTCGGCCAAGCTGGACTTCGCCCAGGTGAAAGAGTTCTGGGAGGGCGTAATCGCGGCTGCAAAGGAGTTTGGGTATTCCGCACTGTCTCTCGATCTTCAGCCCTCTAAAAACGGCTTTTCTGTGGGAATTTCGGCATCCGGCGAGACTTCCGTCTCCCTGAAGCGCCCCGCTCCCGAGTCCAAGGACCTCATCTGCGTCTCCGGCAGCCTCGGCGCGGCCTACATAGGCTTCCTCGTGCTGGACAGGGCCAAGAAACAGTTCGAAAAGGACGGCGTGCAGCCCGACCTGGACAAATACCGCATGATGGTGGGCTCCTATCTCAAGCCCGAGCTCAACCCCGACATCCTGATTCATCTGGACGAAAGCGGCATAGTCCCCTCCGCCGGCTACTTCGTCACCCGCGGGCTCGCCGATACCGTGAAGCGCCTCTCGCGCGACACCGGCCTCGGCGCCAAGATCTATGCTGAAAAGATTCCCTTCGAGGGCAACTCCTTCGAGTATGGAAAAGAGCTGGACATAGACCCGGTCTCGGCCGCGATGAACGGCGGCGACGACTGCAGGCTCCTCTTCACAGTCCCCATCTCCAAGTTCGAAACCTTCCGCCACGACTTCCAGGTCTTCGACATCATAGGCCATCTGGCCCTGCCCGAAGCCGGCGCCGTGCTGGTCACTCCGGAGGGCGTCGAGCTGCCTCTGAAGGCCCAGGGATGGCCCGAGGAAACCGAGGATTAACTTAATCTGAATTTAAACAAAGGCCCGTTCTGCGCTGAGAAGAGGCAGGAGCGGGCCTTCGCTATTTCTTGAACACCTTGTAGGGAATCTTCATCTCGGAAAGCCTCTGGAAGAAATCCGGAGAGGTGGCGACATGGAATTTCCGGCTGTTGAACTCTATGTTGTAGCCCGATTTCGGGTCATAGAGGAACATGTGCAGAGGCACCTGGCCCTTGTTGCCGCTCACCGCCGCGACCAGCGATTTCCTGAACTCCGCGCTCAGCATGTCGGTGGTGATGTAGAGCGCCAGGCAGGAGACGAACTCGTCGGCTATGTTGCCGAGCATCCTCACTTCCTTCACCTTGAAGGTGTAGGGCACGGCCTTGCCTGCGTCCTCCTCCCGGGCGAAAAACTTAGGGCAGATCTCGCCCGAAAGATACACGGGCAGATGCTCCATCTGCAGCTTCGGGGCGAACACCTCATGGTCCTTGCCGAAGAGAGCCAGCTCATAGGTGCCGTTATAGTCCTCGATAACCGTCTTGGAATAGGGCTTGCCGGTCTTGGTCGAAAGCAGCGAATAGGATGTGATTATGCCGGCCACATGGACCTTTTTCGTCTCCTTGCGCGACTCGCAGGCCGCAATCTCCTCCTTGAGGTCCGACATGGACATGTCGGTGAAATTCTCAATCTCGAAGCGGTATTTGTCCAGCGGATGCGACGACAGATACATGCCCACCAGGTCCTTCTCCTTCCTCAGAGTCTCCATCTGGTCCTCCTCGCCAGTGAATTCAGGGATCTCCGGGCGCGTGGGCCTGAGCTCCTCCACATCCCCGAAAAGGGACATGCCGCCGTCCTCGTTGCAGGCCTTGGACTTGTCGCCATAGGACAGAAGCTCGTCGATGAAAAGGTTGCCGTTCTTGCACTGGACCGTGAACTGCGGCCGGGTTATGCCCATGGAATCGAAGGCTCCGGCATTCACCAGCGACTCCAGGTTCTTCCTGTTCACCGTGCCGGCCATCCTCTCCATGAAGTCGAAAACGTCCTTGAACGTGCCTCCGCTCTCCCTTTCCTTGAGAATGGCGTCCACGATGTTGCCGCCGAAGCCCTTGATGCCCGAGAGGCCGAAGCGCACGTCGCCGTCCTTGTTCACGGTGAAATGCGACGCCGACTCGTTCACGTCCGGGTTCAGCACCTTGACCTTATGCGCCTTGCAGTCCGCCATTATCTTCTTGATGTCGTCCATGCTCTCGCTGCAGCTCAGGTTGGCGGCCATGAACTCGGCGGTGTAGTGGCACTTCAGCCAGGCGGTCTGGTAGCTCACCCACGCATAGCAGGTGGCGTGCGACTTGTTGAAGGCATACTGGGCGAACTTCTCCCAGTCCTTCCATATCTTGTCCAGCGTCTTCTCCGGATGCCCATTGGCCATGCCGCCCTTCATGAACTTCTCCTTCAGGGCCATCATCACGGCTATCTGCTTCTTACCCATGGCCTTGCGCAGCTTGTCAGCCTCGCCCTTGGTGAATCCCGCCAGCTTGCGGGAAAGCAGCATGACCTGCTCCTGATAGACCGTGATGCCATAGGTCTCCTCCAGGAACTCCGCCATTTCCGGCAGGTCATAGGTTATGGCCTGATGGCCCAGCTTCCTTTCCACGAAGTCGGGGATATAGTCCATAGGCCCCGGACGGTAGAGGGCGTTCATTGCAATGAGGTCGCCGAAGCGCTCCGGATGCAGCTTGATGAGCCACTCCTTCATGCCCGGAGACTCAAACTGGAACACCACAGTGGTGTCGCCCCGGCCATAGAGCTCATAGGTGGCCTTGTCGTTGATGTCAATGGACTCGATGTCTATGTCTATGCCGTGGCCCTGCTTGATGTAATCCAGAGTCTTGTGGATGATGGACAGGGTGTTGAGTCCAAGGAAGTCCATCTTCAGCATGCCCACGTCCTCGATATAGTGGCCGTCATACTGCGAGGTCCAGACCATTTCCTTGGTCTCCTTGTCCTCCGAGAGGCAGATGGGGATGTAGTCGGTGAGGTTGCCGCGGCCGATGATGGTGGCGCAGGCATGCATTCCCACCTGGCGTATGCTGCCCTCAAGCTGCTTCGCATAGAGCAGGACCTCCCTGTTGAGCTCCGAGCCGTTTTCCAGCTCATCCTTGAACTCCGGGACCAGCCGGTAGCAGTTCTCCAGCGTGATCTTCGCGTCCACGTCCTCCATGCCCTTCTGGAAGGTCTTCTTCTCCATGATTTTCTGGCCCGGATTGGCCGGATCGTCGGTCTCGACCTCCTCCTCGACCACCTTGAAGCCCGGCTTCAGAGTGTCCAGCTTGGGGTTGAAGGGATATTTCTTCTCCTTCTTCTCGCTCAGCTTGTCCGGAATCATCTTCTTCAGGCGGTTGGACTCGTCCAGCGACAGATGGCTTATGCGCGCCACATCGGCTATCGCGCTCTTAGCGGCCATGGTGCCGAAAGTGATGACGCGCGACACATGGTCGGCAGTGTATTTGTCCTCCACATATTTGTGCGCCTTCACCAGGTCCTCGAAGTCCACGTCGATATCAGGCATGCTTATGCGGTCCGGATTCAGGAAACGCTCAAACAGCAGCTGATACTTTATCGGGTCCAGATTGGTGATTTTCAGGCAGTAGGCCACCACAGAACCGGCGGCCGAGCCTCTTCCCGGGCCCACCATCGAGCCCATGGCGCGCGATGCGGCTATATAGTCCTGCACAATGAGGAAATAGTCCGGGAAGCCCATGCGGCTGATGGTCTTCAGCTCGAAGTCTATCCTGTCGGCCTGCTCCTCGGTGAGAGTCTCGCCATAGCGCCAGCGGGCGCCCTCATAGGTGAGATGGCACAGATAGGCGACCGAATTGCGGAACTCCTCGCCCCTGTCGTTGCCGTCCTTGTCGCAGCGGCCGGCGTCGATCACGGCGGCATATTTCTCCCTCTGCGCCTCTATGTCCCGCATGAAATCCTCCGGCAGGTCGAACTTCGGGAGCACATGGCCTCTGTCTATGGTGTAGCTCTCGATCTTGTCCGCCACCTCCAGGGTGTTGGAAATCACCTCCGGATGGTCCGGGAACAGCGCGGCCATCTCCTCCTCGCTCTTCAGATACTCCTGCTGGGTGTAGCGCAACCTCTTCACGTCGTCTATGAAGGCATTGGTGTTCAGGCAGATGAGCCTGTCGTGGGCGGGCCCGTCCTCCTTGCGCACGAAGTGCACGTCGTTGGACGCGACCACCTTCACCCCGAACTCCTCCGCGAGCGAGAATATGGCGGCGTTGGCCACCGTCTGGCGCTTATAGACGTCGATTACATTCTCATAGGCCTCCTCCGGCAGCCCCTGCACCTCGGTCTTGTGCAGCTGCACCTCGAGGTAGTAGTCGTCGCCGAACAGGTCCTTGTGCCATTTCACGGCCTTGCGGGCCGCCTCCATGTCCCCGTCGTTGATGGCTCTGGGGATTTCGCCGGCCAGACAGGCCGAGCAGCAGATCAGATTCTCGTGATATTTCGCCAGCACCTCGTGGCTGATCCTCGGCTTGTCGTAATACTTGCCTTCGATGTGCCCGATGGACACTATCTTCATCAGGTTCTTGTAGCCGTCATAGTTCTTGGCCAGCAGGATGAGGTGGTAATATTTCTTGTGGTCCGGGTCCTTGAGACGGTGGTCATAATGGCGGGTCACATAGACCTCGCAGCCTATCAGCGGCTTCACCGAAGGGTGCTTGGACGCATACTTGAAGAACTCCTTGACCCCGTACATGTTGCCGTGGTCGGTTATGGCCAGGGCAGGCATGCCCAACTCCTCGGCTCTGTCGAAAAGCTTTGAAATTGAGGAAAATCCGTCCAGAATGGAATACTGGGTGTGTACGTGAAGATGAACAAAAGGCATTTCCGGCGGGGATTAGAGAATACAAATCTACACAATATTCCCCCTTCAGGAAATGCCTTCAGGCTATTTTATTTTCTTCTTTTCGCGCGGGCCCTGAGTCCGAAGAACAGACCGATGGCGATAACGTCCACAACCAGACCTATCCACGAGAAATTGTAGAACCGGGGCCTCACCCATCCGTCGAGCGAAGAGGTCATGGACAGCTGCACCGGGAAGATATACTTCGGCAGGTCGAAGACCGTGGACTCGGGATAGTCCCTCCTGAGGGTCTTCACCGTGGAGAAGTCCCCGTTGCGCAGGGCCCAGAAGCTCTCGCCGTCGCTGTCGCTCACCTTCACGGTGTAATGGAACACGTCGCCCACGAGCATCATGTTCTGCTTCGAGAGGTCGGCCTTCACATCGGTCGGATGCAGGGTGCGCAGGCTGTCGATGATATAGAAACGGTCCTTGGAATCAGTCAGATAGGCGATGGACGCCCTGTTGTCATGCTCGATCAGGGAGACATGCTTTATGTCTATGGAATCGGGCAGCTGGATGTGCTCCACCGAAGGCTGGCCGTCGAGCAGCTTGATGTGGAAAAGCCCGCCCTCGCTGTCGGTCATCAGATAGCCCTCGTCATAGGCCTTGCGGGTGTTGGGATTGCCGTTCACCAGCACTGCGGGGAACTTGAATCCGGCGGCGGCCATCGAGGTCCTGAACGCCTCCGAAAGCGCCTTGTCCTCGGTATTGTCCTCTATGCGTATCATCGCGGGGCCGTTCTTCCGGTTCACGAAGGCATATTCCGCATCCTGGAGGTCGCCCCTGGGCGGGTCGGACTCCAGCATCAGATACACCGGCGGCATGTCCGCGTTGGCGTCCTCAGGGGTGGAGGTGAAATAGATGTTGTTGGTCTCGATCTCCTCGTCGGTGAGGGTGCGGCCGTTGATGGTGTATCTTGCGGTGCCGTCCAGCTTCTGCGCCCTGTGATAGAACAGAGGCTGCACGGTGTCGCCGTATTCGCGTCCGGCGGTGTCCTTGAAGAGCAGGTCGCCCTTGCGGCTGTCCTCCAGCGCGGTGAAATCATTGATCACGCAGCTGTAGAGCGTGAACGGCGTGGAATAGCCTTCGGCGGTGATGATCCTGTAGAGCCTGGGCAGCAGCCACACGGCCAGCAGGGCGATGATGACGCTCAGATATATGGTTCCTATTTTTCTCATTTTCATTCTGTGTTTTTTATTGAACTCCGTCTTTGAAGCGTCTCACGCTGTAATGGATCAGCAGCACGGCCAGCAGCGTCACCGTCACGAAAAGCGGCAGGATGCTGAACCTGTAGGCCATGGCCGACGAGGACGAATAGAATATGCTCATGACTATGGCGGCGGTCACAGCCTCGGTGATTCTCAGCCTCCATGAAGGCTCCAGGCATATGGCGCCGGTCCAGATATAGGCGGCGACCCCGGCGCAGTACCATGTGAGGAAGGAGAAGATGATGCGTCCGGTGACTTCGGAAGGCAGATAATGGCCGAGGAAGATGCCGAGCGCGAGGGCCTGCAGCGCAAACAGAACCAGCAGAAGCACAATGCCATAGCCCTGCATCACGCATATGGTCCTGCCCTGCGGATAGGGAAGATGGAGCGTGAGCTTGAGGCGCTTTCTTGCCGATTCGGGGACGAACTGGGCCACGGCCAGAAGCACTCCGCACACCACGGGAAGGAACTTCAGGTTGTCCACAAGTATGGAATTCTTCTGCACGGCGAAGCTCCACAGGAAGGCATATCCGCGGATTTCGGCGTTCTTCGCGAGGGCTATGAAATCATATCCCGTGAAACACAGCAGCAGGAGAAACAGGCCGCCGGCCAGCATGCCGGTCTTGAGCCATTCTTTGTATATGAGTGATTTGAACATGTCTGCTAATATTTTCCTGTCAGGCCTATGAAGGCGTCCTCCAGATTCATCAATTCGGATTTAAGGTCGGCGGCTTCGATGCCCTCGCCGCTCAGCAGGGCCTTCACGTCCTCCATGGGCGAGAAGGAATAGAACTCGGTCCTGCCCCTGTAGGTGGAGGGGTTCAGGACTATGGCGCCTGCGGGCAGGTCCTCTCTCGAAGAGGAATAGGTGTATTTCTTGAGGCTGCCGGTGAGGTTGGCGATCTTGTCATGGAAGAGGATGTCGCCATAGTCCATGATTATGCAGTCGTCCACCAGCTTTTCCACGTCCTGGATTATGTGCGAGGTCATGAACACCGTCTTGCCCTCGGACTTGGCATAGTCCCTCAGATATTCGATGAAAAGCCTTCTGTAGCCGGGGTCCAGGCCCAGCGAGAAGTCGTCCAGCATCAGCAGGTCGGCGTTCTGCGCCAGGATGAGGCCGAGGGCCACCTGGGACTTCTGTCCGTTGCTCATGTTGGAGATTTTCTGGCCGGGAGCCACCTTGAGGCGGGACATCAGCTCATAATAGGCCTCGCGGTTCCACTTCGGATAGAACCCGCTGTAGAACTTCTCGATCTGGGATATGGTCATGAACGAGTACTGGATGTGACCTTCCAGCAGCAGGGCGATTCTGGAGCGGGTCACGGGGCTTATCCTGTAGGAGTCCTCCCCGAAGACAGTGCAGCTGCCTGCAGTGGGCTTGAGATAGCCCATGAGGATGTTGATGGTGGTGGTTTTTCCGGTACCGTTCTTTCCCAGCAGGCCGGTGATCGTGCCTTTTTCCACGGTGAAGCTGAGGTCGGAATAGATGCGGCGTTTGCCGTAGTAGTGTGTCAGTCTGTCGCAGACTATGACCGGTTCGCTCATTTTTCTTCTTTTTTTAACGCCGGCAAAGGTATAGTAAAAAGAAGTGTATTCCGCCGCCATCTACCCACAACTGAGGAGACCCTCATCCCCCGAATCCATAAAAATTGGGACATTGCGGGCGCTCCCGTGTTCATACCTTTGCAGCCGATGGGAAACATTCTGTCCATATTGGTCCTGCTTGCCGTCCAGGCCGGCATCTTCGGCACGGTGAAAGACAAGTCCACAGGCGCGACCCTCCCCTCCGCTCCGGTAGTCCTGGAGCAGGACGGAAAGACCGTCAAATGGGCCGTCACCGACGAAGACGGCACCTACAGCATAGAAGGCCTGCGCGCCGGCGACTATGACGTGAAGATAACCTATGTGGGCTACAGAGACTTCGCCGGCAGGGTGACCGTCGGCAGCTCCGCCCAGGAGAAGAACTTCCTCCTCGTCCCCGACGAGACCGCCCTCAAGGAAGTGGTGGTCACCGCAGTGGAGAACCACGGCCTCACATCGGCCACCACCATACGCGAAGACGCCATAGAGCATATCCAGCCCTCCAGCTTCGCCGACCTGCTGGAGCTGCTTCCCGGCGGCATGGCCACAGACCCCTCGCTCAGCTCCCCCAACCTCATCAACCTGCGCGCCGCCAACGACCTCACCAACAGCGACTACGCCACCTCCGCCCTCGGCACCAAGTTCGTCATCGACGGCCGTCCCGTGGGCAACGACGCCAATCTGCAGACCACTCCGGCCTACAGCTCGCTCGGCAGCAGCTATGTGAACTACGGCACCGACATGAGGGAAATCACCACCGAAGACATAGAATCCGTGGAGATAGTCCGCGGCATAGCGTCGGTCAAATACGGAGACCTCACCAGCGGTCTCATAAACATAAAGCGCAAGGCCGGCGGCTATGGCATGCACGCCCGCTTCAAGGCCGACATGAAGAGCAAGCTTTTCTATGTGGGCAAGGGCTTCGAAAAGGGAGGGGAGGACGACCGACTCACCCTGAACGCCAGCCTCAACTATCTGGATTCCAAGGCCGACCCCCGCGAGACCAGGCAGAACTGGAAGCGGCTCACCGGCAGCCTGAGGAGCGGAAAGACCTGGACCGGCGACAGCTACCGGAAGCTGCTTTCCGGCAGCCTGGACTACACCGGCTCCTTCGACAACCAGAAATCCGACGAAAACCTCGACATTGCCGACGGCGGCGGGCCCGTCGAGACCTATAAGTCCGTCTATAACAAGTTCGCCCTCACCGGCCGCTTCTCGCTCACAGCCAGACGCGAAAGCAGCGTTTTCCGCGGCCTGGACGCCGATGCGTCGCTTTCCTGCGAAAGGGACCTGATCGACCGCTGGAAGAGCGTGTCGCTCGGCAAGGTCTCCCCCATATCCAACGCCACCGAAGAGGGACCGCACGACGCCATAATCATCCCTTCGAAATATGAGACGACCATGACCGTGACCGGCAGGCCGTTCTATGCCCATGCGACCGTCAACGCGGCCTTCGAGAAATGGGGCAACAGGCTGGACGCCGGAGCGGAATGGAGCATGGACAAGAACTATGGAGCCGGCTCCGAGTTCGACACCACCCGCCCCTTCTCCTCATCGTCGTCGGTGCGCCCCAGACCCTACAGCGTGATTCCCGCCACCCATCAGCTTTCGCTCTATGCCGAGGACAAGTTCACCGCTCCGGTGGGCAAGTTCAAGATCGAGGGAGTGCTGGGAGTGAGAATGAACGCCATGGCAGGCGCCGGAAGCGCATATGACATAAACCTCAAGCCCTGTTTCGACCCGCGCGGCAACCTCAGGCTCAACCTGCCCACGGCCCTGCTGGACGGCTACAAGCTCGACTGGGCCGTCTATGGCGGCATCGGGCGCCACACCAAATTCCCGACCATGGACATGCTCTATCCGGATCCCGTCTATGGCGACGTGACCCAGCTCAGCTACTGGCCCGCAGAGGAGGCTCTCCGCAGGGTCAATCTCTATGTCTATAAGATAGACCCCACCAATTTCAGCATAAAGGCGGCCACCAATGTCAAGTGGGAAATCGGCTTCGACGCGCAGTGGAACGGCTTTTCCTTCTCGGTGGACTATTTCCGCGAGGACATGAAGTCCGGCTTCCGCAACGGCTATGACTACCGCGCGGTCGTCTATCGCAAGTATGACGCCTCCGGAGTGGACAAGAGCACCCTCGCCGCCCCGCCCTCCCTCGAGGACCTGACCTGGACGGCGGACACCCTGCTCTCGGCCTACAGCATCACCACCAACGGCAGCCGCACGCTCAAGCAGGGCATAGAGTTCAGCTTCTATTCCAAGCGCATCAAGGCGCTGAACACCAAGATCTCGGCCAATGGAGCATGGTTCCGCACCGACTACATGAACAGCGTCCCCGAATATTACCGTCCCAGTGTCCTCATCGGCGGCAAGACCTATCCCTACATAGGCCTCTATGACAAGAACGACGGCAGCTACTACGATTCCATGGTCTCGAACGTCATGTTCGACACCCAGATTCCCCGGCTCGGACTCATCTTCTCCACCTCTTTCCAGTGCGAGTGGTTCTCCGGCTATAAGTCCATGCCCGACAGCAAATATCCGACATCCTATATAGACAAGAACCTGCAGGTCCACGAGTTCACCGAAGCCGACAGGACCGACGGCGTGCTGCACTATCTGGTGCGCGACAGCACCGAGTCGCTCTATCAGTATCAGCGGGAGCCGTTCCGCATGAACGTGAACCTCAAGGTGACCAAGAAGCTCTACCGCGACAAGGTGGGCTGCTCGCTCTATGTCAACAAAATCTTCGACGTCACGCCCAACTATCACAGAAACAATGCGATAGTGAGGCGCAACGTGGTGCCTTATTTCGGAATGGAGCTCGATTTCAAGATATGATGAAGAGACTGGCCATATTTCTGGCGGCCCTGCTCGCGGCCGTGTCATGCGTGGAGAAGACGGACGACATCTTTTCCACGGTGACCCTGAACACCGTGCTCTCCGACGGCGAGGTGCCTGTGTCCATAAAGATAGACTCCCGGCAGGACGGAAACTTCTTCCAGAACATCAACACCGGCGAGGACTATGAATATCCCCTTTTCGTCAACGGCAGCTGCACGATGAGGGTCCAGAAGGGCGTCTATATCCTGGGCTTCGACGGCACGGCCACCATGGCCGACGGCACCCAGAAGACCGTCCGCTGCTCCGAACACCGCTCGCCGAACAGCTCGGTGAACCTGATAGAAGACACTGAAGTGCTGGAACTCAACCTTATGGCAAGATGAGGAAGACCGCTTTCATATTGGTTATGTCCGTGCTCTGGGCCTTTGCCGCTCAGGGACAGGCCGCCGCGCAGGACACCGGTCTCGAAGTCCGTTCGGGCTTATGGAACGACCCGCTGACGGCGCTCGGATCCGGGCTTATGCGCGGGTACACCCCCGCGGCCGGCCTCGTGTCCCTCTTCCCGTCCTATTCCAGCGCCGACGTCAGCTTCGACCTGCGCTCCGAAGACAGCGCCTGTCTCCCCCAGGAGGGCGACGGCCTGCGCCAGGGCTCGTTCAACGCCTCGTCCTTCTTCCGTCTGGACGAAAAGTCCGCCGTGGAGGGGTCTGTTTCCTATCAGAGGGGCGTGAAACGCAATGTGGTCTGGAACGAGACCTCCGACTATGAGCTGCTCTATCCCTATGTGATGGCGGATTCCGTGGGAGGCAACCTCCAGAAAGAGGCATATATCTTCAGCGGGTCCTATTCCCGCAGGAGCGGCGGCTGGGTGTGGTCCGCTGCCGGCAAATACCGCGCGCTCCACGAATACCGCACCGTGGACCCGCGTCCGCGCGACATCACTTCGGACCTTGAGGTGGCCCTTTCCGGCGGGCGCGAATTCCCCGCCATGCTCCTGACCGCCACCGCCAGATACAGAAAATACCATCAGCAGCAGTCCGTGGAGTTCCTGGACCCCCAGGGGGCCAACACTCTTCTTCTGCCCTTCACCGGCCTCGGAAGCGACTTCTACCGCTTCGAGACCACCGGAGCCTTTGCCGGCACCCGCTACAGGGGCCGCGGAGGCGAATTCGCCCTCACCGCGTCGTCGCCCGACGGCGACCGCTGGCATTCCGGAGTGAAATACTCTCTGCTCAATATGGTCCGCCACCTGACCGCCCAGAACGAGGCGCCCATAACCGAGCTCCTCACCCAGCGGGTTTCCGCTTTTGCGGCCTATAAGTTCAGGGAGAACGGCCGGTTCCGCGCCGGAGTGGAGGCGTCGGCCTGTTATGAGCTGAGGCAGGGCAAGGAGAATGTAATCGACAACACCACCTCCGGGGTCTTCCGCACGCTCTATTCTCCGGTCATGTACACCAATCATGTGGCCTCCGGCTCTCTGCGCGGCGTGCTGCGCCTGCAGGAGGCCTATGGCACATGGAGCCTGCTCCCGGAAGCGGGGGTGTATATGTTCATGTCGTCCTATGAATATCCGTCCAGATATATGGACTTCACTTCCGGTCAGGGGTCGGTGCGTCTGCGTTTTGCCAGGACTTCGGGGCCGTGGATGATGGATTTCGAGGGCGGCGCCGGCTATGTGGCCAGCCTTTCCGGCCGCTTCAGCCTGCCTTATTCGCTCACCAGACGAAACGTTTACGAGGCCTATGAAACCATGTACGGGAAGTTCTCTTCCAACCGTGCCGAAGCGCTGCTTTCGGCCCGGGTCCAGAGGACCGTCACCCCGTCGCTGGCGGTGTTTGCCGGTGCCGGCGGGAAGGCGCTTTTCTTCGACGGCGGCGATGTTTCGGTCTATGCCCGGATCAATGTGGGAATATGTTTTTAAAAGATACAGTTAAGTTAAGTAGTATGAAAAAATTAGGTTTGATTGCGCTTGCAGTGCTCTCGCTTGTGGCCTGCAGCAAGGAGGATGATCCCACGATCAGCATCACCTCCACTCCGCTCACCCTCGAGTTCGAGGCTGACGGCGGCTCCAAGACTTTCAATGTGGAAACCAACCAGAGCTGGACGCTCACGACCGACGGCGCCGACTGGTATACGATCTCTCCCGAATCCGGCAAGGGCAACACCGTGGTGACCATCACCGTGGACTCCTACACCGACGCTGCCGAAAGGTCTTCCCAGATCACTTTCTCCGCCAAGAACCTTGTGAGGACAGTGGCCGTGGTTCAGCACAGGCCCGACGTGCCCAGGGACATCACCGAGATGAGCTACACCATCAGCTCGGCCGAGCAGGAGATTACGGTGGCCGCTCCGAAGGGATTCACCTATAAGGTTGTCCTTCCCGAGGGCGTGACGGTGGCTTCCAGCGACGAGAACAGCATCGTTCTCCATTTCTCCGAGAATGACACCAAGGCCGACAGGAATTTCGAGATTTCCGTCAACACCAGCGATGACATCGTGCTCGAGACGATTTCCGTGTTCCAGAGCAGCACCATGCTTGAGGGCGACCTCGTCCTGGATGAGGTGTTCTTCACAGGCTTTTCCATCGACGGCAGCGACAATTCGGACTCTTCCGACGGTGACCAGTATTTCAAGATCACCAACACCACGGACCACACCGTCTATGCCGACGGCCTGCTGATCGTGATGGGCACTTGCTCGTCCAACAACTCCGCCTCCGGAGCCTTCTGGGCCTATCCCGAGCTTCCCAATTCCATAGGAGTGGAAACCGTTTATCAGATTCCCGGCAATGGCCATGATGTGGCTGTGGAGGCCGGCGAGTCCATCGTGCTCGCGTTTGCGGCTGTCGATTTTGAGACCGATAACGGCGCCGGAGCCAACCTGACCAAGGCCGATTTTGAGTTCTATGACGAGAATGACGTCGCTCCCGATACCGACAATCCCGACGTGCCCAACCTCACCAACTGGGTGAAGGCTTCGCTCACTCTCTCCACGCTGCATAACCGCGGATTCGAGAGCTGGGCCATCGCCATGCCTCCGGCAGACATGACTGCGGAGACTTTCCTGGCTGAGTATCAGTGGGTTGGTAAGAGAACCATGGACTTTAAGGGCTTCCACTTCGAGAGGGATATCGAGGATTCTTATACCATTCCTAACGAGTGGGTGATTGACGCTGTGAACGGCGCCATCAAGGAGAATCTCGGCACCCTGGCCTTCAACGCCACTGTGGACGCCGGCTATGCAGGAGTGTCCGAGGTTGACAAGGATGTCACCCGCTTCGGCAAGAGCATCCTTCGCAAGAGGGATGCCGGCGGCAAGATCGTGGACACCAACAACTCCTCCAACGACTTCGAAATCTGCACCCCTCCCACCCTCAAATAAGAGTCTGCAGACCAGATAAAGAGGCGGCTGATAATCACTTATCGGTCGCCTTTTTTGTATAGCGTTTCGTGCGTCCGGCTGTCTGCGTGTCCGGCAGTCCGCCC
>CAZIFT010000008.1:0-38625 GCA_964538395.1 uncultured Muribaculaceae bacterium | reverse complement strand
CATGCTATGCCAATATGTTCAGCGGCTGCACTTCGCTGAAGACCGCCCCGGAGCTTCCCGCCACGACGATTGGATATGCCTGCTACAGTGGAATGTTCAAAGGCTGCGCTTCGCTTACAGCCGCTCCGGTGCTCCCTGCGAAGGGTATGAGGACATTCTGCTACAGTGAAATGTTCAAAGGCTGCTCAAATATCGATGAGGTTACGGTCAAGACTGAAGCCACGCTTCAGGCAGTTCAGGACAGTTCTGCTTTCGACGACTGGCTTGAAAAGGCGGCTGCCGTCGGCACCGTCCATAAGCGCTCTACTCTGGGATTGCCGACAAAATCCACTTCCGGCATCCCTTCCGGCTGGACCGCCGTGGATGATGTTAAGGACTTATAATGGGGGCTCCGCCCCAAACCCCTGCGGCGATTAAGTCGCTGCGCGACTTGCTTAGCCCCTTTAACCCCAGTCGGCTAACGCCGATAGCCCCTTTCAGGGGCACAACCGCAAGGCCTAAGTCGAGGCGTCCTGCCACTGGCGGCCCTGTAGCGGATCCTGCCTCGACTTAACTTTTCCAGGAATCGACGGGCCCCTCGATGCTTCGAGGGGCCCGTCATAGTACCTTTTGCAAAGGTCGTCCACGCCATTGTGCCACACAGGGCGTAAAAGGCATACCAGCATGGAAGTAGAGCCCTAAAAATGTCGTTACGTCCATGCCAATCAGCCTTTTAGCCGTCTCAGGCATATCTAAGCATGGACGACTTCTGCAAGACTGAGGTAACGAACCGGCAACGGGCGGCATTTGTTGGAACATCCTCGGCAACGGGCGGGCCGAAAGCGGAAGAGAAAAGGATTGGGAAAACGGATCCGATTTAGTATCTTCGTATCCGCTGACGGGGCCTGGCCGAGGGTCGACGAAGGAGGACAGGGACCGGCAGAAGGCGGCCGGCAGAGTCTGAGGCAACCGGCAAGAGGAGAAAATCAGGAAAAGGAACAGGATGAGACTGGAATTCAATGCGGACATAAGCCAGATGAACACCTTCGGGATGAAGGCGAAGGCGGCCTGTCTCGCGGAATACTACAGCGTGGACGAGCTCGACGCCCTCTCGCGCAGAGACGACCTGCCGCAGCCGCTCAAAAGCGTCGGCGGCGGAAGCAACATCCTGCTGACCGGCGACTTCCCCGGCACAATCCTCCACTCAAAGATAAGATTCATAGAACCTTACGGCGACGACGAAATAGTCTCGGCCAGAGTCGGAGCCGGAGTCCCCTGGGACGAATTCTGCGAATGGTGCGCCAAGCGCGACCTCTGGGGCCCCGAAAACCTGTCCATGATCCCCGGCGACACCGGAGCCGCCGCAGTGCAGAACATAGGCGCCTACGGAACCGAAATCGCCGACATAGTCGCGACCGTGGAATGCTACGATCTCCTGAGCCACAAGATGGTAGCCTTCAAGAACGCCGACTGCCGCTATGCCTACCGCGACTCCTTCTTCAAGAGCGAAGAAGGCCGGCACTATGTGGTGACCGCCGTCACCTTCGCCCTGAAGACCGGCTACTCCCCCATTCTGGAATATGGCGACATAAAAGACAGAATCATAAAGAAATGCGGGACCTTCGTCGTCTATGGCGACGCCCTGACCCCCGACCTGGTGCGCCGCTGCATAATGGACACGAGAAGGGAAAAACTCCCGGACACGAAAGAGACCGGCAACGCCGGAAGCTTCTTCCGCAACCCATATGTCACAAAAGAAAAGTTCGAGTCCCTGCAGCATGAAAACGCCCCGTCCGCCGTCCCCCACTACGACCTGCCCGACGGCAGCGTAAAAATCCCCGCCGCCTGGCTGATAGACAGATGCGGCTGGAAAGGAAAACACGAAGGCGGTGCGGCCGTATGGGAAAAGCAGCCTCTGGTGCTGGTCAACGCCAGCGGAAACGCCCCTGCGGAAGACATCCTCGCGCTGGAGGAAAAAATCAAGGCCTCGGTGCGGGAAAAGTTCGGGATAGAACTGGTCCCGGAAGTGGAACACTTATAACAGACAACCCATGGCATCATTCATAATCGAGGGCGGACACACCCTCAGCGGAGAAATCACCCCCCAGGGAGCGAAAAACGAGGCGCTGGAAGTCATCAGCGCAGTGCTGCTGACCGACCGGGAAGTCGTGATATCCAACATCCCCGACATCCTGGACATACGCAACCTCATCGCGCTTCTGGAAAAGATGGGAGTGAAGACCGTCCGCATGGACAAGGGCAAATGGTCCTTCAGGGCCGACAGCATAGACCATGACTATCTCGAAAGCGAAGACTTCGCCAGGCGCTGCTCCAAGCTGAGGGGCTCCGTGATGATAGCCGGCCCGCTGCTTGCCAGATTCGGCAAGGCCTATTTCCCCAAGCCCGGCGGAGACATGATCGGGCGCCGCAGAGTGGACACCCACATAGCCGGAATGGTGAATCTGGGCGCGTCGCACGAATATGACCATGTGCGCAAGGCCTATAAGCTGACGGCTCCCGACGGCCTGAAAGGCAGATACATGCTGCTCGACGAGGCTTCCGTGACCGGAACGGCCAACATCCTGATGGCCGCCACCCTCGCCAAGGGCACCACCACCATCTACAACGCCGCCTGCGAACCCTACATCCAGCAGCTCAGCCGCATGCTGACCGCAATGGGCGCGAAAATCGAAGGCATAGGCTCCAACCTGCTGACCGTCCACGGAGTGGACAGCCTCGGCGGAGCGGTCCACACGATCCTCCCGGACATGATCGAAGTGGGATCGTTCATAGGCATGGCCGCGCTCACCCGCAGCTCCATCACCATCAAGAACACCTCATATGAAAATCTGGGCATAATCCCGGAGCAGTTCAGAAGGCTCGGAGTCAGGCTCGAACAGCACGGGGACGACATCTTTGTCCCGGCTCAGGAGAGCTATGTGATCGACTCCTTCCTGGACGGTTCCATAATGACGATAGCCGACGCCCCGTGGCCCGGACTCACCCCGGACCTGCTCAGCGTGATGCTGGTAGTGGCCACCCAGTGCCGCGGCAGCGTCCTGATTCACCAGAAGATGTTCGAAAGCAGGCTGTTCTTCGTGGACCGGCTGATAGACATGGGCGCGCAGGTGATTCTGTGCGACCCCCACAGGGCCGTGGTCATAGGCCATGACCACAATTTCCAGCTGCGCGCCGGAAAGATGCTCTCGCCGGACATCAGGGCCGGTATCGCCCTGCTGCTTGCCGCGATGTCGGCCAAAGGCACCAGCACGATCGGCAACATCGAGCAGATCGACAGGGGCTATGAAGACATAGACACCCGTCTCAACGCCCTCGGCGCCTGCATCCGCCGCACCGAGGAATAAAACTAGAAAATCAGCTCTATGCAGAATGCGGCTTTGCCGCCGGCCAGGCCTTCGATGAAAAAGGCCTTTCTGCCCTCGTCCTCGGTCCGGAAGCGATACAGCTCCACCACCTCGCCCGGAACCGTCTCCTTGATGAAATTGATCTTGGCCTCCTTGAGAGGCGAGGCCGTAACTTCCGCATAGTCAATGCAATCCATAGCCCAGACCATATAGCGGGCATTGTTGGTGTGGCCGATTATGTCCACATCGGAATATGACACCCGGTGCTCCCCCACCTTCTCCGGGACGGCATCCTTGGGCATGGCCACCTTCTGGCAATGCTCGGCTATGGCGTCGTCGTGGCACATGGTATCCTCCGGAACCACATCCAGCAGCTCCGTGCTGCGGACAAGCCGGCGGGTCTCGGTGTTGATGACCAGCCAGGAGCTGGTGCAGGTCAGAAGCTCGCGCCCCGCCATGTCGCTCATCCTGAAATCCCTCAGGAAAAGCAGGCCGTCCAGGCCCTTGTGCCAGGTCTCGAGCTTCACCTCGTCCCTCCAGAGCGGAGGATTGGTGAACTTGAAGTGCATGCGCGAGAGGACCCACGCGGTGTGATGCGTCTGAAGGTCGTCATATCCGAAATGCAGGACGGTCGCGGCGCGATAGGCTATCTCCTGCATCAGGTCCATGAATGACGCCGGCTTGAGACGGAAGCCGGCGTCGGTGTCGCTACATGGTATTACAATACTCTGACTATACTTGTTGTCAGCTGAAAGTTCGTTCATTGTCTATAAACATTTAACTGTTCTGAAACCGGAAGTTCCGAAACGCGTCGAAGGCTCGGAAGCTCCGAAACACACCCTGAAGGTTCTGGAAGCTCCGAAACGCGTCCGACGGCCCAAGCGCCGGAACACGCCCGGAAGGCCAGGGGCGGACGCGGGATGCTCCAAAAATAACGGCCAGAGCGCGGTGGCTACAAAATTCCGGCCATTTTCCTGTCCCTTTCGGCGTCCTCGGCCACCGCCGCGCGGATTTTTTCAGAGGCGGCGGCGCACTCCACGAGAGCGTCCGAAACCTTCCGGCCGGGGAACAGGGAAGAAATCATGCCCTGCGCCCAGTTCCGCTCCTGCTCCGGAAGACGGGAGGCCATGCCGGCAAATGCGGCGCCGAGCTCCGACGGAGAACCCGTCTTTCCGGAAAGGATACCCTCCTCCAGCGCGGCAATTTCAGACTCGGGGACAATCAGACCGCCCGCATCGCACCACTTCTCAGGAACATAAGCGGAGGCGGCCGGAGCGATAACCTCGGAGGGGTCACAGTCCTGCAGATATTTCTCCATACAGGCCAGAATTCCGGTCCTGTAGCAGCCGAGGCCCTTTTCCAGGTCCTTGGCCTTGACGAAAGCCCCGCCATAGGCATAAACCTCACGGACGCCGGATGCGCGCAGGCCTTCCAGAACGGAAAGCGCCCCCGCCATCAGACCCGCCGTATAGGGGTTCAGCTGCCCGAAGCTCACCATATCCCGGAAAGGCGCCTTTCTGGCGTCGCGGGCAGGCCATTTCTCAAAGCTCCTCGCAGTGCCCGCCTTGAACAGGTTCACGCCCGGATAAAGCCACGTCTTTCCCTCACGCTCAATGAGATAGGAGAAAGGAAAGGCCGAAGTGTCCGGATGCGAGACTATATGACCCATAACGAGGGTGAACGGGCCGGCGGTCATCGGCCAGAGGATATGCGAACCCGAAGCCAGAGTGCAGCCGCGGCCCAGACGGCCATAATGGACGGGGCCGGTCTTGTACATATGGTTGCTCTGGTTGGAACCGGAACCGGCGTTGAAGAACGAGAACATTCCGGCTATGAGCAGAGTGGACTTATGGTGAGAGACCGAGAACGGTCCGGCGAAGGCCGAGCAGGCCTCGCCCTTTTCAAACACGCAATCGGCGAAAAACACCGAATTCTCGGCCGAAAAGCCCCCGCCCATATGGCAGGCCTGGCCTATGAAGCAGTTTTTCACGTCCGCGCCGTCCTCAATCACAGAGCCTTCGGCGGCGATGAAGTTCGCGGCTCTCACTCCCGTGCCTATGCGTGAAGGCGCCTCGCGGCTGCTCAGGACCGTGCCTTCCGACAGGAACGCCGCGCCCTCCACGACTGAGGCCTCGCCCAGACGCAGATTGCGCAGAATGCCGCAATTCCTTATCACAGAGCCGTTTCCCACAGCGCCGCAGGAAGATTTGAGACTGTCGGCATAGACCGAGAACAGGTTGCGGACCCGCCCGGCGACTTCGCCGTCCATGGTCATAAGCCAGGCCGTCTGCGAAGACAGCGCTTCGGTGATGACCACCTCCCTGCCGCCGGCCTCGCTCAGCACCGGAGCGACGGTCCCGTTTCCGAACAGGGACTCCCCTTCCGTGACAAGCTCATGGACGTCGTCTATCAGACAGCCGTCGCCTATGGAATAGTTCGCGACGGCGCCGCGCACATTGCGGACCGCACAGCCGTCGCCGAGAGTGACATTGTGCAGCGTGCAGCGGCTCAGACCGCAGGGAACGGAGACTCCGGAAGGCTGGAGAAACTCTCCCCCTAACCTCCCGAGACGGACAGTGCCGGAGAATTCGGTTTCCCTTATCCGGTCTGCGAAGGACTCAACGCCCCAGGCGACCTCCACCGAGTTCCAGTCCGCGGCGCGGCATCCGGCCGCCTTCATCACGGCCACTTCCTTGTCTGTCAGTTTCCTGTATCCCATATCCTTTCCGGTTCTGAGCCGGTCCAGGACCGGCCATCCGGACAAATTTAATCATTCTTCGGTGAAAATAAAGGACGCGCCGTTTTGATAAAAAAGGCGAAAGCCTTATTTTTGTGTGATGCGGCGCTTCCCGCCGCCGATAACCACTTATAAACTTTACCGCGATTTCCCCATATGGAATGGCTTAAGAAAAACAATGTCGGCTGGGTGGACCTTCTGAGAATCCTGGCAATCTTTTTTGTGGTCTGGTCCCACTGCTGCGACCAGTTCATCGCTGATTTCAGCAGCAAAAGCTCCTTCCACTGGGGCGTGTTCATGGAGACTGTGGGAAGGCCCTGCGTGGTGCTCCTGACCATGATTTCCGGCTATCTGCTGCTTCCCTTCAAGAAGGAATACAGCCTTGGGGAATATTATAAGAAGAGAATCGGGCGAATCCTGGTGCCGCTGGTGTTCTGGTCGCTCGTGCTGCCGATTGCCTTCTTCCTGTATTACAGCGGTCCCGGCGCCGACTCGGCCTGTCCTTCCCTAAATCCGGCATCATTCGACTCCGGCAACCTGCTTTTCACCTTCTACCGTTTCTTCTTCAATTTCGGCTATGAGACCACCGCTCTGTGGTATCTGTATATGCTCATAGGCCTTTATCTGGCCCTCCCTATCGTCAACTCCTGGCTGAAGACCGCCTCGAAAAAGGATGTGCAGGTGGTGCTGTGGATATGGTTCGCCACCCTGTTCATCCCCTATATCAGGGTCGTCGCCACGCTTGTCGGCATATCCGGCGATCCCGGTTTCGCACAGCTCTGGGGCGAATGTTCATGGAACGTCTTCGGACCCTTCCACTATCTTTCCGGCTTTATGGGCTATATGCTGCTGGCATGGTATCTCAAGGAATATCCGCTCAACTGGAGCTGGCCCAAGACCCTGACCATCGGCGCGCTCACCTATCTGGCCGGATATGCCGTCACTTCTTTCGGCTACATCTTCGTGCAGTCCAAGTTCCCCGGAGACTACACCTATCTGGAGATTCCCTGGACCATGTGCGGAATCAATGTGGCGCTGCAGGCCTTCGGCGTGTATATCGTCGTCTCCAAGCTGAAGATCAAGTCTTCGCCCAGGCTCGCCCGCGCGGCTTCGCTCATGTTCGGCATCTATCTCTGCCATTTCCCGATCATCCATATGGCCTATGACTGGTTCAACATCGAGTCCTGGCCCTATCTCGTCCGCTGTCTGGCCATGGCCCTCTCCTCCTTCGCCATCAGCTATGTAATTTCCTGGGCGCTCTATATGTTCAAACCGACAAGGAATCTGGTCAAGTAATTGACTTATAGAAATAAAAAAAGAGAGTGGCTGAAAACAGTCACTCTCTTTTTTATGCGGTGCGGGGATTAGAAGCGGTAGCGGATGCCGAGGGCAAGACCGTGCCAGTCGAAGCCGTTGTACTGGAAATAGTAGGCGGGCCTCCAGTCAAGAGACAGAGTCAGAGGCAGATTGAAATTATACTCCATGCCGAGCTGTCCTGCAACAGCGAACTCGATGCCGTTGTCCTCCTCATAGTCATAGAAACCGATGCCGGCGCCGGGGCCTGCATAGAAATTGAAATTGCCCTCGCTGGCGAAGACGAAATCATAGATGCCGGTCACATAGAAACCATGGTTGAACCAACCGAGGTCAGCCTCAAGGAAATCATTGCCGAAGCCATGCTGATAAGAAACCTCTGCACCATAGGTGATGCGGACACCGAGGCTCCTGGACTGAGCAGATGCGGCGGCGGCAAAGCAAAGCACTGCCACTGCGATTGCAATAAGTTTTTTCATAACTTTCTGATTTATTGGTTTTTATACACAATAGGCTCCGGGCATTCCGGAGCCTCATTAAAAATTCAAAACACTACGCGATACCCGAGAATCCCATAAAGGCCATGGCCAGAATTCCAGCGGTGATGAGCGCGATGGGAACTCCCCTGAAAGCCTTGGGAATGTCATTCATGGCCAGATGCTCCCTGATGCCGGCAAACAGCACCATTGCAAGACCATAACCCACAGAAGTCGCGAACGCATAGAGCACGGCCTCGCCGAAATTCAGCATATGCGAAGGCTGGCCGAAAGTGAACTCCTTAGTCACCACATTGATGGCCACACCCAGCACGGTGCAGTTCGTGGTGATAAGCGGCAGGAAAATGCCCAGAGCCTGATAAAGCGAAGGGCTCACCTTCTTCAGCACGATCTCCACCATCTGCACCAGCGCGGCGATCACGAGGATGAACGCGATGGTCTGAAGGAAAGCGAGGTCGAAGGGAAGAAGCAGATACTTGTTCAGCAGATAGGTCACCATGGTGGCCAGAGTGATCACGAAGCAGACTGCTGCGGACATTCCGGTCGCGGTGCTCAGCTTGTTGGAAACTCCCAGGAACGGGCATATGCCCAGAAACTGCGAGAGAACGATATTGTTGACGAATATCGAAGAAACTATGATAAGCAGAATTTCCATGGTACTTTACTTCTTAGCCAGATACTTGTTGAACAGAACCATAAGATAGCCCAGCACGAAGAAGGCACCGGGAGCCATCACGAAGGCGAGCATGCCGTCGCCGGAGATGAACTTCAGGCCGAAGACCGAGCCGCTGCCCAGAATCTCGCGGATGAGACCGATGACTGTGAGCGACAGAGTGAATCCGAGACCCACTCCGAGTCCGTCGCAGGCGGAATCGATCACGCCGTGCTTGTTGGCGAACGCCTCAGCGCGGCCGAGCACGATACAGTTCACCACGATAAGCGGGATGAACAGGCCGAGGGTCGCATAGATGTCCGGCACGAAAGCCTGCATCAGGAACTGCAGCAGAGTCACGAAAGTGGCGATGACCACGATATAGACGGGGATATGCACCTTGTCAGGAACCATGGGAGCGATCGCCGAGATGGCCATGTTGGAAAGCACCAGCACGAACAGCGTCGCGAGACCCATGCTCAGACCGTTGATGGCCGATGTGGTGGTGGCCAGCGTCGGGCACATTCCGAGGATGAGCACGAAGGTGGGGTTGTTCTGGACCAGCCCCTGTCCTATAAGCTTGATTTTACTCATTGTCGTTTCCTCCCAAAGATTTCACGGCCTCCAGGGCATTCTTGACTGCCAGCGTGTAGGCGCGCGATGTGATTGTGGATGCCGTGATGGCATCGATGCTTCCGCCGTCCTTGGTCACGGCGAGAGTCTTCTGCGAAGGGTCGAAGCCCTTCCACTGATCCATGAACTTGGCGTCGGTGTTGCACTTCGCACCGAGGCCCGGGGTCTCGGAATGCGAAAGCACAGAAGTGTTATAGACTATGCCGTCGGCGGTGATGCCGACCATAAGCGTGAGGGGACCGCCGAAGCCCACGGTAGTGGACTTCACGGCATAGGCGACCGTCTCGCCGTCCTTCGTGCTGACATAATATTCGGAAGGCTGTCCGCCCACCTGGATTTCATGAGACTCGGAAAGCTCGCCGCCCTCGGGAAGCACCGCATTCACGGAAGCCTTGAGGATGGACGCGTTGGTCTCGGCGATAGGGCCTGCGGTCACGGCATAGACTCCGGCCAGCAGCGCGGAGCACACGAGACACGTTATGAACAGGCACAGGACCATGCTCTTGAGATTGGATTGTACTGCCATAGATTTAAGCCCTCCCGTACTTTTTCTGATGGAACCACATGTTGAGCAGAGGAACCACCGCATTCATAATGAGGATAGCGAAAGACATTCCCTCGGGATAGGAGCCGAAGTAACGGATCATCATGGTGATGAAGCCGATGCCTATGCCGAAGACTATTCCGCCCTTCACGCTCATAGGAGAAGTGACATAGTCGGTGGCCATGAAGCAGGAACCCAGGATCATGCCTCCGGTGAGAAGGTTGAACACAGGGTCGGTGAAGCGCTCGGGAGCGGCAAGCCAGAAGACCAGCGAAACCAGAGCCACCGTGGCCCAGATGGACAGGGTGATGTGCGGACGGATGACCTTGCGCACAAGCAGATAGACGAAACCGGCAAGCAGGGCGACTGCGCAGGCCTCTCCGGCGGAACCGCCCAGATTGGCGAAGAGCATGCCGCTGTAGGAAGTGCCGTACTCGGCCATGATGTCATGGACCGAAGCGCCCTGGAGCAGACCCTCCTTGATGGCTCCCAGAGGAGTGGCACCGGTCACGGCGTCAGCTCCGAAGAGGCCCTGGGGCTCCTCCCAGTGAGTCATGTAGGTGGGGAAGGAGACCAGGAGGAACACACGGCCCGCGAGAGCGGGGTTGAAGATGTTCTGTCCCAGACCTCCGAAGGTCATCTTGGCGACAGCGATTGCCACGACGGCGCCTATGAAGACGACCCACCAGGGTGTGGTCGCAGGCAGGTTCAATGCCAGCAGGATACCGGTCACGACTGCGGAAAGGTCCGAAATCGTATTCGGTTTCTTAAGCATGTATTTGGTTATCAGGTACTCCAGCAGAACGCAGGAGGCCACGCTCACTCCGAGCACGACAACTTCGCCCAGTCCGTAGAACAGGACAGAGACGATCACCGCCGGCAGGAGTGCGATCACCACATCGCGCATGAGAGTCGTCGTGGAGACGGCCGAGTGTATGTGCGGAGATGGAGAAACGAGTAATTTGTCCATATGATGTCAACTATTTTGCGTTGTTTTTGGCCTCCTCGGCGGCTTTTGCGGCAGCGGCGGCAGCCTTGGCTGCGGCGGCGCGCGCCCTGATTATTCCCATCACCTGAGCCTTGGACTGGCGGATGATGTCGAGGAGAGGAATTTGCGCCGGGCAGGTATAGAGGCAGCAGCCGCACTCTATGCAGTCCTGGACGCTGTATTTCTCGAGAGAGTCGGTATCTCCGGCGAGGGAAAGCCTGCGCAGGAGGAAAGGTTCCAGGCCCATGGGGCAGGCATCGGCGCACTTTCCGCAGCGGATGCAGGCCGTCTCGGGCTCACGCTTGGTGGCCTTCTCGGAAAGATACAGAATCGAGGAAGAACCCTTCACCGTGGCGGCGTCGAGATTGGCGATGGCCTTTCCCATCATGGGACCGCCGCTGATGATCTTGGCGGCGCCTTCCGGAACGCCTCCGGCATATTCGGCGATATAGCTCATGGGGATGCCTATGCGGAAGAGGTAGTTGTGCTGCTTCTCCACGGGCAGGCAGTCGCCGGTCACGGTCAGAGTGTTGGTGACCAGAGGCTTGTTCTTCTGCACTGCCTCATAGACGGCAAGCGAGGTGGCCACGTTCTGCACCACTGCGCCCACGCTGATAGGCAGCGCGCCGGAACCGACCTGACGGTGCATCACGGCGTCGATGAGCTGTTTTTCACCGCCCTGCGGATATTTCTTCATGAGAGGGAGCACCTCGAAGCCCTTGTAGCCGAGCTCGCCGAGAGCCTTCTTCATGGCTGCGATGGCCTCGGGCTTGTTCTCCTCGATGCCGATCACGCAGCGGCAGTCGCCCAGAATCTTCTTCATTATGGCGGCGCCGATGATTATCTCCTTGGTGCGCTCGAGCATGATGCGGTAGTCGCTGGTGAGATAGGGCTCGCACTCTGCGCCGTTGATTATCAGGCACTCGGCCTTGCTTCCGGGGCCGGGATTCAGCTTCACATGGGTGGGGAAGGTTGCACCTCCGAGACCCACGACGCCGCAGGCCTTGATCCTGTCAAGCATTGCGGCCCTGTCCTCGGGAATCTCGGTGACAAGAGTGTCGCTCAGGTCTATGCCCTCGGCCCACTCGTCGCCCTCCACTGCAATCTCCACATGGGGGACCTCCCTTCCGGCGATGTCCTTCCTGGGAGCTATCGACTTCACCGTGCCGCTCACCGAAGAATGGACATAGGCGGAAATGAATCCGCCCGGCTCGGCGATCACCTGTCCGGCCTTCACCTTGTCACCCACGGCCACGACGGGCTTGGCGGGCGCACCCAGATGCTGGGCCATGGAAATGTACACGGTCTGCGGAAGAGGAAGAACCTCTATGGCGCGGTCTCTGGAAATTTTGGCGTCGTCCGGATGGACTCCGCCTATGGGGAATGTTATCTTAGCCATTGTTTTCCTCCTTCTTGATTTCGGATTTCACCTCGGCGGAAGCGGCGGGAGCCTTTGCAGCCTCTTCGGCGGCGGCCTTTGCGGCGGCCTCGGCCTCCTTGGCCTTCTTCTGGCGCTCGGCTATGCGGGCCTTGACGGCGGCCTTGTCAAGCGGCTTGGGGAAATTGATGCCGTGGATGGCGCCTGTCGGGCAGACGGCCTCGCACTCGCGGCAGAACTTGCACTTGTTGTAGTCTATGTAGGCCACATTGTTGTCCAGGGTGATGGCGCCGTGGGTGCAGGTCTTGGCGCAGATGCCGCAGCCTATGCAGGCATTGGCGCAGGCCTTCTTGGCCACAGGGCCCTTGTCATGGTTCACGCACTCCACGACCATCCTCATGCCGCGCGGACCCTTGGCCCTGAGCTCGATGATGTGTCTGGGGCAGGCGCCTGCGCAGGCGCCGCAGGCGGTGCACTTCTCCTCGTCCACCTCGGGAAGACCCGTGGCGGGATTCATGTGGATGGCGCCGAACTTGCACGCGGCGACGCAGTCACCGCAGCCGAGGCAGCCGAATGCGCAGCCGGTGTCGCCCGTGTAAAGGGAGTTCTTCACCTTGCAGGTGGCATAGCCGTCATAGACATTGGTCTTGGGACGGGCCTCGCAGGTGCCGTTGCATCTCACGACGGCGACCATGGGAGCCTTCTCTTTGACCTCGTAGCCCAGGATGGCGGCCACTTTCTTCATGACCTCGTTACCGCCCACGGGGCAGTAGTTATGGTCCAGATTGGAAGCCTTGACGGCAGACTCGGCGAATGCGCGGCAGCCGGCGAAACCGCAGCCTCCGCAGTTCGCTCCCGGCATGACCTTTTCCACCTCGTCGATCCTGGGGTCTTCCTCCACCTTGAACTTTTCAGCCACAAAATAGAGGACCAGAGCCAGCACCAGGCCGAGCAGGGCAATGATTACAATGGTCCAAATAATTGTTGAAGACATCTGTTGTTATTGGTTTTATTGTTTTCTCTTAATGTAAAAGACATACCCCTCGGAAAGCCTGTCCCGCATGAGGTATATCACCGCATAATAAAGACCCACGCCTCCCAGGGCTGCAAGCCCCGTGAGAAGCTCATGAATCTTTAAACAGGACAAAGATACAACTAAAATCAGCAATATCGCAAGCGGAATCACGTAAGATATCCACACGGCTTTCATGCCCATGGAGCGCGAGAGAATCACCTCCACCTCCTCGCCTACGCGGCACGGATCGAGCGGGTCCGTGGGCACCGTAATGTCCTTGCGGGCGGCCTCGGCCGCGGTGCACAGACCGGCGGCGTGGCAGGATGCACAGGCCGATGCGGAGACTATCTCCACCACCGTGTTCTGCCTGTCCACCGACTTCACTATCCCGGTGTGCGATACGTTCTCGGACATGGATCAGTTCTTTTTCGTTATGGCCAGGCCGTGCCTGAGGCCCTCGGCGGAAATCAGCCTTCCCTGCACCACCCCTATCTTGAGCGGCGCCTCGAATCCGACCAGCACGCGGTTGTCGTCGTCGGAGAACCACATGACCATGTCGGAGCCGCCGGTGAACACGTCGCCGTCGAGCACCTGGACCGTGAACTTCATGGTGTTCACCTCGCCCACGTCATCGACCTTGCGCTTTTCCTTGCCGGTGTAGATGAATTTGATGGTATAGACGTCGTCGGCCACGGCGAAGGTCATCGGATAGGGAACGCCGGCCTTGACCCTGGTCATGTCCATGTTGCGCGCGGCGAAAAACAGGGTCACAGGGTCATAGGTGCAGTGGCCCAGGGGAATTTCCTTGGTGAAGCGGGGCTTCTTGGAAGTCTCGATCGCGGCGGAAATATAGGGCTCGTCCGTGTTACGGACAAACTTGTAGTCGTTGGTGGCCGTGTAGCGGCCTTCCTTGCTGTAGCGGTGGAATTTCTCCGGCGCCAGGTCCCCGGCCGAGAACCACGAGCGGAAATCCTCGCGCAGGTTGAAGAAATTGTCAAAGAAATTGGCCGTCCTGGCATAGACCCTGGCCGCATAGACCGGCTTTCCGTTCAGGACGGTGGAGTCCAGCGAGATTTCGGCCTTTGCGACATATGCGTTGACGACGCCGGACTTGAAGTGTATCTTGTAGCTCATCCGCTCCCCGCCCCTGAACACGAGATTGTCCTGTGTTATATGCCTCAGCGGCAGGCAGGTCTCCTGCGCCTGCAGGAGGGAAATGGAAAACAGCACCGCAAGCACGGCGGCCAGGACTCGTTTCATCTCAGCTTATTCAAATTCGGGATTATAGCCTCCGCTGTCGGGATAATCGTCGTTCATGGCGGAGCCTATCTCATAGGACTGGCTGTCGGCGCGCGAAAGCAGAGTGTCGTCGGCCTCCATGAACTTGACCATGTCGCTCTTGAAAATCATGTCGATCTCGCCGATTTCTCCGTTTCTGTGCTTGGCTATGATCAGCTGGGTCTTGTCCTTGTCCTCCGGATTCTCCGACATGCCGAGGAAGTCCGGACGGTGGACGAATATGACCATGTCGGCATCCTGCTCGATGGAGCCGGACTCGCGGAGGTCGCTCAGCATGGGCTTTCCGTTGGAATTCGCCCTCTGGACGGAGTTACGGGAAAGCTGGGAAAGCGCGATTATGGGGATGTCAAGCTCCTTGGCGGTGGCCTTGAGGGTGCGGGATATCGCGGCGACTTCCTGCTCGCGGAATCCCCTCAGCTCGGGAGGTCCCTGCATGAGCTGCAGATAGTCCACTATTATCAGCCTCACTCCCTTGGTGCTCACGAGGCGCTTGGCCTTGGAGCGGAACTCCATTATGGGCAGGCTCGGGGTGTCGTCCACATAGAGCGGGGCGGCGGCGAGCTTCTTGATCTTCTCCTGCAACTGTCCCCATTCGTCCGGGGAGAGCTTGGCTCCGCCCTTGATCTTGTCGGCGGGAAGGCCGGACTCCGTGATCATGAGTCGCATGGCGAGCTGGATCACAGGCATTTCCAGAGAGAACACCGCCACCGGCATGTTGTGGTCCACGGCGGCGTTTCTGGCTATGTTAAGGGCGAATGCCGTCTTACCCACCGAAGGACGGGCAGCAAGGATTATGAGGTCCGAACGCTGCCAGCCCTGGGTGATCTTGTCCAGGGTCACGAAGCCCGAAGGGACTCCGCTCAGGCCCACCTGGTCCTGCATCTTCTCCACTCTGTCGAGAGCTTCGTTGATGACGGAGCCGATGTCCTGGACATCCTTCCTGGTGTTGCTCTGGATGGCTTCGAAGATTTTGGACTGGGCGCCGTCCACGAGATCGTCCACCTTGACGGAATCGTCATAGGACTGCTTCAGAATCTCATAGGAGGCGGTGATCAGGTCGCGCTGTATCTTCTTCTGCTTGAGTATCTTGATATAATACTCGATGTGCGCCGCGGCGCCTATCTTCTCCGACAGGGAGGCCAGCTTCACGGCTCCGCCCACCTCGTCGAGCCTGCCTTCGGCACGGAGCTTCTGAGACACGGACAGCAAATCCAGGGCGACGTGCTCCGTGTTGAGAGACACCATCGCCTCGAAGATCATCCTGTGCTTGGGATCATAGAAACATGAGGCCTGGAGCTCCTCCATAACCTCATCCACACAGTTGGGCTCAATCAGCAGCGCTCCGAGGACAGCCTCTTCGAAATCAAGGGCCTGGGGCGGCTTGTTGCCCATTTCGGTCCCGAGAACGTCGAGATTGACCGCCTGCTGCTTTTTCCGTGAAGTTCTCTGCTCAGGCATTCCGGCGGGAATTTTTACTCAGCGCTTTCGGTCTGGGAGAAGTCGGGGTTGACTATGATTCTTCCGCAGTGCTCGCAGATTATGAGCTTCTTGTTGGAAGCGATCTCCACAAGCTTCTGGGGAATGATGGTGTTGAAGCAGCCTCCGCAGGAGTCTCCGTTATAGACGGACACCACTGCGAGATGGTTGTGCACGCTGGCGCGGATGCGCTCGTAGGCGCTCATGGTGCGGGCGTCGATCTTGGCGGCGCAGGCGTCCCTGCGGCTCTTGAGACGGGCCTCTTCCTTGGCGGTGGACTCCACGATGGTGGCGAGCTCCTCTTTCTTGAGCTTCAGGTCCTCCTCTCTCACGGCGACCTTTTCCTTCTGCTCCTCAAGCTCGCTCTTGAGCTCGGCGATCTTCACCTTGGCCTCGCCGATGTTCTTCTCGGCGATCTGGCGGAGAAGGTCCTGGTTCTCGATTTCCTTGTTGATGGAATCGAACTCGCGGCTGCTGGCGATGTTCTCAAGCTGCTTCTTGTATTTGGCGACGGCGTTGTCGCAATCGACTATGTTCTGCTTGTTGTCCGAGATGGTGGTCTCCAGTCCGGAGATGTACTGAGCGGTCGAAGCCTCCTTGGCCTTGAAGCCTTCGATCTCCGCCTCGAGAGATTCGACCTCTCCGGGGAGCTCTCCGCGCAGCTGGAGGATTTTGTCGATGGCGGTATCGGCCTGCTGGAGCTCATAGAGAGTCTTGAGCTTTTCCTGCACGCTGATGTCGGAATCGGCGAAGCTTTTCTGGATGGAAACGAAGGTCTCCCTCTGGTCGATGGGGGTCTCCACCTTTTTTATTTTCTTGGTAGCCATATCTATAGATTTGTTTCTAGCTGATTTATCCCTGCCTCCGGCTCTCCGGGCCGGAACACTCCGGCCGTCCGCGCCCGCATTCCTCCGGGAACAGGGGCCACGAAGGCAGAGTGCAAAGTTATTAATTTTTTCCTTTACTGCTTCAAAGAATCCCTCACCTCCACAAGCTGGGCGCGAATCGATTTCAGGGAGTCAAGAACCTTGACCCTGGCCTCGACCTTCTTCCTGCTCTCCGCCATGCGCTTGGCGGCGCCCTCGAGGGTGAGCCCCTTGTCCTTTATCAGAAGGTGGAGCTGCTTGAGGGTCTCGATGTCGTCGGGGGTGAAGAGCCTGTTGCCCTTGGCGTTGCGCACAGGCTTGAGATACCTGGAAAAGTTGTTGGACCAGAAACGCACGAGAGAGACATTCTCCCCGAGGATTGCGGCGGCCTCGCCGATGGTGTAGTAGGTTTTCTCCATATCAGTCAAGTGATTGTCCGGTGCTGCCGGAGACATATGCGACATTTGCGTACTCATAGGGCGAGAGGGTGGCGAACATATGGTTCACCGGATCCCTGGGAACCCCGTCCAGAAGAACCTCATAATGAAGATGGGGCGCCAGAGTCTGGCCCGACACGCCCACGGTGGCTATCTTCTTCCCCCTCTTCACCTCCTGCCCCTTGCGGACCGAAATCTCGGACAGATGGGAATAGCGCGTGGACCAGCCGTTCCCGTGGTCGATGGTGACCACATTGCCCAGCCCCTTGCGCGACCTCTCCACATCGGTGACGGTCCCGTCCGCGGCGGCCAGCACGTCCTGACCCTGGTTGGCTATTATGTCCATCCCGTTGTGCGCGGACTCTATCTTATATATGGGGTTATACTTCATTCCCACCGACGCGCCGGCCCTGGCATAGTTCATCCCCTCCACCGGGACGGCCATGGGGACGGTGCCCGCGCCGCGCGAGGCGAGCAGCGAGAAAATCCCGGCGAAGTTCTTCTCCACCATGGACACTCCGTCCTCCAGGGAGGCGAGACGCGCGGAGGCGTGCCGCACACGGCTCTCCTCGCTCACCGAATCGGAATACATGACGAGGTCCATGGAACCGAGCGGGTCCACAGGCGGAGCCTCGGCATGGAACATCCTCATATAGATTTCGTTATCCCTCACGGACAGGTCCTCGGTCACATCGCCGATGAGCTCCTGGGACGAGACGAACTCCTTGTAGAGCTTCTCATACATCCTGTTCTCGCGGCTGAGCTTCTTCTCCAGCTCGGTGTTCAGGAAGAAGGACAGGACGATGTAGCACATGGCCGCCATCGCCAGCGTCCCCAGCAGCCACCACACGGCCTTCCACAGCACGCGGCTGACCGAGACCGTGACCTTCTTGAAATTTATGCTTTCCTCGTCGAAACGGTATGTCTTCATTTCTTCTTCTGCTGTATTTTGGCGCGCATGTTCGGCCCGACATGGACATTCTCGGTCATCTCGGCGGCGTGCTCCACTATGGCGCGGAACTCGTCCTCGGGCATGTCAAAGTCGAAATAGTTCTGCGGGTTGACATGGGCGCCCCTGTATTCCACCTCATAGTGAAGGTGGGGGCCGGTGGAGCGGCCCGAGTTGCCGGTCTCGCCGATTTCCTCGCCCCTGAGGACCTTCATGCCCTCCGAAACATATATGGACTTGAGATGGGCATAGCGGGTCTCATATCCGAAGCCGTGGTCTATGACGATTGAGTTGCCATAGCCATAGAGGTCGAAATTTATCTCCTTCACGACGCCGTCGCCGGTCGCATAGACCTTGTTGCCGGGCGGGCAGGAGAAGTCATAGCCGCTGTGCATCTTCGCCGCGCCGGTGAAAGGGTCGGACCTGTAGCCGAAGGTGCTGGAGCGGCGAAAAGTAGAGGGATTCGGGTTTATGGGCATTATGGCGGGGATGCTGGAGACCATGTCTCCGGCCTTGCGCGACAGGGCGTCCACCTCGTCGAAGGAGGTGCTCTGCACATAGGCCTTCTTCATCAGATAGTCCAGCCTGACGGCGGTGCGGCGCAGCAGCGAGCCCTCGTCGATGCCCTCCAGGTCCGCATATCTGTTCACGCCGCCGAAGCCGGAGCCGCGAAGCGCCGGCGAAATCTCGTCGAGACCGAATATGTTGCGATAGACTTCGTCGTCCCTCATCCTGAGGCCCTCCAGAGCGGCGTCATATCCGTCCAGCTTCCTGTTTATCAGCTCCATGCGCGTCACCCATTCGGCGTTTTTCCTTTTCAGGAGGGTGGTTTTCGGGAGCTCTATGCCCAGGACTCCGGTGAACAGCCACAGATAGAACCCCATAAGCGCGGCAAACAGCGCCAGGGTGAGCGCCGCCTTCAGGATTCTTGACTTGGCTGACACCTTCTCTATCTCATACAGAAGGGTTTCACTGTTCAGCCGATATTTTTTAAAAGCGGCCATAACACAAATATACGGATTTTGTTCTAACTTTGCGGACTTCGTATTATTATACAACGCACATGACAGCTAATGAAATCAGACAGAAGTACCTGGACTTCTTCGCTTCAAAAGGCCACACGGTAGTCCCGTCGGCGCCGATGGTGATAAAAAATGACCCCACACTGATGTTCACGAATGCGGGGATGAACCAATTCAAGGATTTCTTCCTTGGAAATTCCGTGCCAAAGTTCCACAGGGCCGCAGACAGCCAGAAGTGCCTCCGCGTGAGCGGCAAGCACAACGACCTCGAGGCTGTGGGCCACGACGGCCGCCACCACACGATGTTCGAGATGCTGGGCAACTGGAGCTTCGGCGACTATTTCAAGAACGAGGCGATAGACTGGGCGTGGGAGCTGCTCACGGGCGTCTATGGCATAGACAAGACCAAGCTCTATGCGACGGTCTTCGAGGGCTCGGCCGAGGACGGCACGGAGCTGGACGAAGAGGCCCGCACCGCATGGCTCAGGCATATGCCCGCAGACCACATCCTGCTCGGCAACAAGCATGACAACTTCTGGGAGATGGGCGACACCGGCCCCTGCGGCCCCTGCAGCGAAATCCATATAGACCTGCGCACCGACGAGGAAATCGCCAAGGTGCCGGGTGCGTCGCTGGTGAACACCGACAACGACAGCGTGATCGAAATCTGGAACCTGGTGTTCATGCAGTACAACAGAAAGGCCGACGGCCATCTGGAGATGCTGCCCGCCAAGAACATAGACACCGGCATGGGCTTCGAGAGGCTCTGCATGGTGCTTCAGGGCAAGACCAGCAACTATGACACCGACGTGTTCTCCGGACTGATCTCGAAGATCGAGGAGCTCTCCGGACACAGATATCATGAATCCGACAAGACCGAGGTGGCCATGAGGGTCATCGCCGACCATGTGAGGGCCATCGCCTTCTCCATCGCCGACGGCCAGCTGCCCTCCAACGTGAAGGCCGGCTATGTGATCCGCAGGATCCTGCGCCGCGCAGTCCGCTACGGCTACACCTTCCTCGGATTCGGCGAGCCCTTCCTCTGCAGGCTCGTCCCCCAGCTCGTGGCCGACATGGGCGGGGCCTATCCCGAGATCGCCTCGCAGCAGAAGCTGATCGAGAACGTCACCAGGGAAGAGGAGCTTGCCTTCCTGAAGACCCTCGACAGGGGCATCAGGATGATGGACGGATACATCGCCAAGAACAGCGACACCAAGGTGATTCCCGGAGTGGACGCCTTCGTGCTCTATGACACATTCGGATTCCCTCTCGACCTCACCGAGCTGATAGCCACCGAAAAAGGCTACACGGTGGACCACAAGGGCTTCGACGAGGAGATGGCCAAGCAGAAGGACAGGGCGCGCAACGCCACCTCCAACGAGTTCGGCGACTGGGTGGAATACCACGCCGGCGAGGAGGAGTTCGTGGGCTATGACACCACCGTCGTGGAGGGCGCCCGCATCCTCAGGCAGCGCCGCGTGAAGCAGAAGAACAAAGAGATGCTGCAGGTCGTCTTCGACAGGACTCCGTTCTATGGTGAAATGGGAGGAGAGGTCGGCGACACCGGCTGGATGGTCACCGAGGACGGCGAGAAGATCGCCATCACCGACACCGTCAAGGAAAACGGCCTCACCATCCATATAGTCGAGAAACTGCCTTCGGACCCCGCCGGAAACCTCACTCTCGAGGTGGATGCCGCACGCAGACAGAAAATAGCGAACAACCACAGCTGCACCCACCTGCTTGACGAGGCCCTAAGGGAGATTCTCGGAGGCCATGTGGAGCAGAAGGGTTCATATGTGTGCGACAAATATTTCCGCTTCGACTTCTCGCACTTCGAGAAGCTCTCCGACGAGAAGCTGCGCGAGGTGGAGAGAAAGGTGAACTCCATGATCAGGGCCAACTACGCCCTGCAGGAGAAGAGAGACGCCACCATGGAGGAAGCCAAGGGCATGGGCGCCATCGCCCTGTTCGGCGAGAAATACGGTGACAGGGTGAGAGTCGTGAAGTTCGGACCCAGCGTGGAGCTCTGCGGAGGCTGCCACACTTCGGCCACCGGCAACATCGGCTTCTTCCAGATCACTTCCGAGGCCGCCATCGCAGCCGGAATCCGCCGCATAGAGGCAGTCACCGGCGAGGAGGCCGAGCTCTACACCGACTCCCTCCGCGAAGTGCTGCACTCCACCAGGGAGTTCCTCAACAACGCTCCCGACCTGACCGCCGCCGTCAAGAAGCTGGTCGATGAAAACTCCGACTACAGGAAGACTGTGGAGACCTATGCCAGGGAGAAGGCCGCCGAGTTCGCCAAGAAGCTCTCCGAGAGAGCCGCCGAAGTGAACGGCATCAACCTCATCGTGGCCCACCATGTGACCGAGCACGGCGGAAACCCGCAGATGCTCAGAGACGCCGCCATGCTGCTCCAGAAGGAGCTGAAGAACACGGCCGTGGTAGCCGCATTCGAGTTTGAGGGCAAGCCCCAGCTCCTGCTCATGTACTCGCAGGATCTCGTGGCCGCCGGAAAGAACGCCGGCAAGGACATCCGCGAAGCCGCGAAGCTCATCCAGGGAGGCGGCGGCGGACAGCCCGGTCTGGCAAGCGCCGGAGGCCGTAACGCCGACGGCATACAGGACGCCCTCAACAAGCTTGTGGAAACAGCCACTGCCGGAAAATAGGCTCCGGCCCGCACGGGGATGAAGAAACTGGACAAGTTCATACTGACCTCCTTCCTGGGACCGTTTTTCGCGATCCTGCTGGTGGTCACATTCATCCTCATGATGCAGTTCCTCTGGGTCTATATAGATGAACTTGTAGGCAAGGGACTGTCTTTCAAGATAATACTGGAATTCATGGGCTGGGGAGGCGCCACTCTCCTGCCCCTTTCCCTTCCGCTTGCGACGCTGCTGGCCTCGGTGATGACCCTGGGCCAGATGGCCGAAAACAGCGAGCTCATAGCCATAAAGGCCGCGGGCATATCGCTGGCGAGGGTGATGCTGCCCATGACGGTGGCTTCGCTGCTCATCTGCGTGGGCGCCTTCTTCGCCTCCAACAACCTGGTGCCTCTCGCCTATAACGAGATCTACACCCTCAGGGACGACATAGGGCGCACCAAGTCCGAAATCAAGATCCCGACCGGCACATTCTATGACGGCATCGACGGCTACATCCTCCGTGTGGACAGCCGCGACAAGAAGTCCGGAATGATGTACAAGGTCATGGTCTATGACCACACGGGCAAGAACGGGTCCAACGCGATGACCCTCGCGGACTCCGCGATGATAAAGCTCTCCAAGGCCAAGGACTATCTCACCTTCACCCTCTATGACGGCATCAACTATCAGGAGGACAATGTGATGAAGTTCCGGGACACGACGCTGTCCCTGAGCCGCGTCACCTTCTCGAAGCAGGAGCTGGTGATTCCGCTCACCAACTATGCCTTCCAGAAATCCGGAAGCGCCCGCTACGGCGACCAGGTGAGGGCCATGAACGTGTCCCTGCTCGGCGCCGAGCACGACTCGCTGGGTCAGCTCAGGGACTCGGCCTATACGGCCCAGCTGCTGGACTTCACCCACACCAAGGCCCTGCGCTACATAGACCAGCTGGACACCGCCAAGCACTTCAGCCAGAAGCCGGAGATGAGCTATGACGGGTTCTTCGCATGGCCGGACCGCGCCGACAGGAAACGCGCCTTCCACAAGGCCGCGCAGCAGGCGGAGTCGCTGCAGATGAAGGCCATCGACTATGGCAACGACACCTATGAATACACCTGGACCCTCAGGAGGGTGGACGTGGAGTTCCTGAAGAAATTCGCCGGAGCCCTGGCCTGCCTGATAATGTTCCTGATCGGAGCGCCTCTGGGCGCGTTCACGACCAAGAAGAGCGGACTGGGCACCTTCATGATATTCGCGGTGCTGTTCTTCGTCCTCTACTGGGTGGTGGACGTCACGGGAGCCAAGCTGGCCAAGGACGGAGCCGCGTCGGCATGGACCGGAGCCTTCATATCGGCGCTGGTGCTGCTGCCGATAGGGGTCTATCTGTCGTGGAAGGCGATTCATGATTCCGCCATACTGAAGACGGAGAATTTCGGTTCATGGTGGAGAAAAATCAAGAGCAGAGTGATAAGCATGGTCAAGAAAACTAAAATCGTGTATATGGGCACGCCGGAATTCGCGGTGGCGCCCCTGGACGCGCTGGTCAAGGCCGGCTACAATGTCGCGGCAGTGGTCACGACCGCCGACAAGCCCAGCGGCAGAGGTCTGAAAGTGAACGAGAGCGCGGTGAAGAAATATGCCGTGGAGCATGGCATCCCCGTGCTGCAGCCCCTTAAGCTCAAGGATCCGGAGTTCCTCGCGGAGCTCGCTTCCTACAAGGCCGACCTCTTTGTGGTCGTGGCGTTCAGGATGCTGCCCGAGCAGGTGTGGAAGATGCCGCCCCTGGGAACCTTCAACCTCCATGCGGCCCTGCTTCCCCAGTACCGCGGCGCGGCCCCCATCAACTGGGCCGTGATCAACGGCGAGAGAATCTCCGGTGCGACCACCTTCATGATTGACAAGGACATAGACACCGGCGGCATCATGCTGAGGCAGGAGTGCAGAATCGAAGAGAACGACACTGCCGGCACTCTCCACGACAAGCTCATGCCCATAGGCGCGAAGCTGGTTCTGGAGACTGTCCAGGGCATAATCGAGAAGAATATAGAGACCCGCGTCCAGAGGAGCTTCATCCAGGGCGCCGAGGTCCTCAAGGGCGCTCCCAAGCTCACCAGGGAGCTCTGCCACATAGACTGGAACGCTCCCTGCGCCAAGGTCCACAACCTCATCCGCGGTCTCAGCCCCTATCCGACGGCCTACACCGAGCTCGTCCGCGAGGGCGAGGAGCCTCGCCAGCTCAAGATCTTCTCCGGCTCCAAAGTGACCGGCGAGGAGTGGGAGAAGCTGTGCGGTGGCGCCCGTCCCGCCCCGGGAAGCGTGCTCTCCGACGGCAAGAACTGGATTGCCATAGCCGCGGCCGACGGCGGAATCAGGCTGGAGGACATCCAGCTGGCCGGCAAGAAGAGGATGGACGTGAAGAGCTTCCTGCTGGGATTCAGGGAGATAACTTCCTATGGCACCACCGCCGGCACCTCTGCGGCGGAGATCGAGAGGCTCACCGGAACCAACGCCTAGCCATGGCCGGCGCAGTCATAGTGGGCGCAGGGGACTTCCCCCGCAAGGAATATCCGAGATACATAGTGCGGTCGGCGGACAGAATAGTCTGCTGCGACGGTGCGCTCAAGACGTGGCTTCGGGTCGCTCCGGCGCTGTTCGGCCATGAGCGGATGCCCGACATGGTGGTGGGCGACATGGACTCCCTCTCCCCCGCCCTGCAGAAGAAGTTCGCCGGCAGAATCTTCCATGTGGACGAGCAGGATTTCAACGACCAGACCAAGGCCCTGCGCTTCGTGCTGGCGGAATGGCCCGACGTGGACACGATACACTTCGTCGGAGCCACCGGAAAGCGCGAGGACCACACCCTCGGAAACATGGCTCTGCTCATGGAATATGCCAGGGCGCTGGACGGGCGCATACCCCCGTCGGACAGCCTCTCGGCCATGATGGACAAGGCTCTGGAGCCATATCGCGGAAGAGGCCTGCAGCTGGAGATGGTGACCGACTTCTGCACTGCGGCGGCTTTCACCGACAGCGTGAGCCTGTGCGTGGGCCAGGGCCGCAAGGTCTCGATATTCTCGTCCGACAATTCTCTGAAAATAAAATCGGCCGGCCTTCAGTGGCCGACCGATGATGTGGTCTTTGACGGACTATGGAAAGCGACCCTCAACCGGGCCGCGGAGGACACGATTACCCTCACGCTTTCACACCCCGCTCCCGTTCTTGTGATTCTCAGCTAGAGCGTCTCCCTCTTGAGGCTTTCGATGTAGCGGTCTATGCGCTGAAGCTCTTTGGGTATCGGTATGCTCTGGGGGCAGTGCGGCTCGCACTGGTGGCAGCCTATGCAGTGGTCTGCCTGACGCAGGGTGGGCACGGCCTTGTTGTAGCTGGTCAGATAGGCCTTGCGCAGCTTCTTGAAGTCCTTCTGCTCCGAGCTGTGCGCAATCATGCCCTCGTTAACGCAGCTGTTGTAGTGCCTGAAGATTTCGGGGATGTTGATGCCGTAGGGGCAGGGCATGCAGTACTTGCAGTCGTTGCAGTCCACGGTGGGATATTCCTTGATCAGCGCGGCCATGGTCGCCATGAAGTCCAGCTCGTCTTCCGACATGGGCCTGAATCCGGTATAGGTCTTCACGTTGTCCACCAGATTCTCCATATAGGTCATTCCGCTCAGCACGGTGAGTATTCCGGGCAGGGTGCCGGCGAAACGGAAGGCCCACGAGGCCAGCGACGCATCCGGATCCTTCTCCTTCAGCTGCGCGGCCACATTGTCCGGGAGATTGGCCAGGCGGCCTCCCTGCAGGGGCTCCATTATGGTGATGGGAATTCCGCGCTTGTTGTAAAGCTCGTCATAGAGATACTCCGCATCGGTGTTCCTCTGGCCGTCGGCATGGGCCCAGTCCACATAGTTCATCTGGATCTGCACGAAGTCCCAATGATACTTGTCGTGGGTCTTGATCAGCTCGTCGAATTCGGCGGGGGCGCCGTGGAACGAGAATCCCAGCTGGCGTATCCTGCCGGCCTCCCTTTCCTTGAGCACGAAATCCATGAGGCCGTTGTCCACATAGCGCTTGCAGAAGGCGTCATAGCCTCCGCGGCCGATGGAGTGCATGAGGTAATAGTCAAACCAGTCGGTCTGCATCTCCTCAAACGAATCGTGATACATCTTCACGGACGCCTGCTCGGAAGCGTCGTTGAAGTTGGAAAGCTTGGTGGCTATGTAAAAGTCCTTTCTGGGATAGCGGGCCAGGGCTATGCCTGTGGCCTTTTCGGACTGTCCCATGAGATAGGCCGGGGAGGTGTCATAATAGTTGACGCCATGCGCCATGGCATAGTCTATCAGCTCGTTGACCTTCTCCTGGTCGATCACGGTGTTGTTGCCTTCCTCGTCCTGGAGCATGGGCCAGCGCATGCAGCCATAGCCCAGAAGCGACACCTTGTCGCCGTTGCCGGGGTTGGTCCTGTATTCCATCTCGCCGGAAGCGCCCTGCTCCGCTGATGCGGACGGGCTCTTCTTTCCGCCTGAACATGCGGCGAGCGCGGCGGCGGCAGCACCCGCTCCGCCTATCTTGAGAAATTCTCTTCTGCTTATCTTCTCCATTTCCTGCTCCTTTTAAATGCTGTCATTGACATGGGATGTGCGGCCGTTGACATGGATGGCGCTTATGGGACGGGACGGGCACAGATATTCGCACGCTCCGCAGCCTATGCACCTTTCCTCGTTCACGGCCGGGATTCTGAGCGAATCGGGGTCCTCGGGGTCCCTGCGGACCATCATTATGGCTCCGGCGGGGCAATGTCTGGCGCAGTTGCCGCAGCTGACATTGTCGCGGTTGACCACGCACAGATCCCTGTCCACCACGGCCACGCCGATATGGATGGATGTCTTCTCCTCGGGAGTAACCGGCAGGATGGCTCCGGCCGGGCAGACCTGGGAGCATTCGGTGCACTCGGGGCGGCAATAGCCCCGCTCATAGCTCATCTCGGGCTGCATGAGGCGCTCAAGCGAGGTGGAGGGGCGCAGGACATTGTTGGGGCAGGCCGAGACGCACAGCTGGCAGGCGGTGCAGCGGGAATAGAACTCGTTCACGCCGCGCGAGCCGAAGGGAGTCAGGGCTTCGCTGCGCTCGGGCTTCTGCTTGGGGACTATCTCGGCGAGGCCTCCGTCCAGCTTCTTGGTCTGGGCCATCACCTTGCCGGCGGCCAGAGCGCTTCCGGCGGCGACTGCCGACACCATGAAGGCGCGCCTTCCCTCATCGGGGCCCGTCTTTCCGGAAGGCTTTTCCGCAGGGGCCTGCGGAGCGGCGGAGGGCTTCCCGGCAGCGGGAGCCGCCTTTTTGGACGAAGAATATGCGAATCTGTAGTGAAGGGCGTCGAACTTGCAGCTCTCCAGACAGTCAAAGCAGCCCACGCAGCGGCTGCTGTCTATGACATGCTCCGGAATCCTGATGCAGGAGGCCTTGCAGTGGCGCTCGCAGGCGTGGCAGTTCTTGCACTTGTCGGCATCGATCAGGGGACGGAACATCGAGAAGCGCGAGAGGAAGCTCAGAGTGGTTCCCACAGGGCAGATGGTGTTGCAATAGGTTCTGCCGCCCTTCCATGCCAGCACGACCACCACGATCAGAGTCACTATGGCCACAGCCAGCGCGGCGGCGCTCTTGCCGGTGAGATGGGCCGGGGCCAGCAGAGTCTGGACCATGCGTCCATAGGCACTGTAGGGGGCGAGAATGGCCACGAAAGCCTGCACTCCGCCCACAATGGCCATAATGAACAGGATCCATATACCGTAGCGCAGCCACTTCACCTCGGGCGACCAGCCGAAGCGGGCCTTCTTGCCCTTCCTTCTGGCGCTGAGCCAGGAGACTATGTCCTGGAACACGCCCATGGGACAGACTGTCGAGCAGTAAATCCTGCCGAAGATGAGGGTGAACACCGCCAGACCTATGATAACCCCGAAATTGAGGGCCATCAGGGCCGGCAGAAGCTGGATTTTGGGCATCCAGCCGAGCCAGGGCTGCAGAATGCCGGCGAGGTTCAGAAACAGCAGGGTTATCCCCGCGAAGAACACCGCCGCCACGGCGATTCTGATTTTTCTGTACATATCCTTTAACTGTTGTCCGGCTCAGACCCGCCGGAAGGTGAATTCATAAAAGCGGCCCGGCAGAGTTCCGGGCGCGCAAGTCTAAAAGCTGTAGCCCAGGGTGAACACCATGCTGCCGCCCAGGGTTTCGGAGGCGAAGAGACAGGAGGCGTCGAGCGACACTCCCTTGAATTTCACTCCGAGACCGCCGGAGGCATAGGAAGGGATGGCCTTGGCCTCGTCGCCGTAGTGATAGCCCAGGCGCGCGGCCACGATGTCCCTTATCCAGTACTCGCCGCCCAGGGAGGCCATCATGGCTCCCTCGAACAGATAGTCCACCTCGGCCATGGCGCGCAGACCCTTGATTATGTCATAGGACACGCCGGCCTTCACCAGCGAGGGAAGGCTGTAGGAAGTTTCGGAATATTTCAGCCCGCCGCCGAGGTTTGCCACCACAAGGGCTGCGTTCAGCCCGCTCGCGGAATATGCCAGGGCTATGTCGGCCATCACCGAAGAGGCTTTGGCGTTGCCGGCGAGCGAGGAAGAGATGTAGCGGGCCGTGATTCCGGCCGAGAGGCCTCCCCCGATGAAATATGAGGCTCCGATCGAGACCGAAAGGTCCGAAGGGGTGAACTTCCCGTCCACCTGGCTGTAGGCTCCGTTGCCGGAGACCACCTCATAGGACGGCTGGTTGAAGAGTTTGAATCCGGCTCCTATCGCGAACTTCTCGCCGAGACAGGCGAACCCGCTGGCTCCGACCATGATGTCGGAAGCGGCGTCCGGCTGCCATATGCCGCCTGATACGCTCACGGCCATGGTCCCGTCATACAGGCTCATGGCGGCTGGATTCACGTCCACGGCCCTGGCTCCGGCGCCCGAGGCCACCGAGGCCCCGGCATAGCCGCTCTCGGCGGCTCCGTAGCCGATCAGCAGGGAAGGAACCGTCTGCGCGCCCGAATACAGGCACGCGGCGCACAGCAGAGAAAGCGCCAATATTGTCTTTTTCATCGGCTTACAGTTTTACTACGTTATACTTGGTCTCCTTGCCGTCCTTCTTGAGGATCACGGTGTAGGACCCGGCCGAAACGCCGGACATGTCCACGGTGGCGGGGGCGAAGGGCGATATGGCCACGGTCTTGTCATAGACCACGGCGCCGGAGCTGCCCACCACCTTGATTCCGGCCTCGGTTTCCTCGCCGGTGCGGATGAACAGATTGTCTTTCACAGGGTTGGGATAGACGTCGGCCTCGCGGCTGCCGTCACGCACCAGGACCTTGAACGACTGCGAGACGCTCTCGCCGCGGATGTCGGTCCCCTTCACGGTGATGTCCGCATAGCCATAGTTCATGGGCGTGAGGATGAACGTGCCGTCGGAGGAGGCCAGATTGACGACCGTGGGGTCGGAGATGGTCATGGAATATTTGAGGGTCTCGCCGTCCTCGTCATAGAAATAGTCGGCGATGTCGAAGCTCCTGGAGCCGGTAGCCTTGGAATTGAAAATCTGGTTGCCGATTTCGCCCTTGGTCACAGGCTTGTGGTTCTCGAGAATGGTGTAGTCCACATTCACGGAAGTCAGGGCGCCGTAATAGTCGGTGACATCGAGGGTGGCCCTGTAGGACCCTGCGGGAGCGGCCGCGCCGGTGATTCTCACCACGGGATTCTCGCGCGAGGTGGTGTCTATCACGGCTGCATCGGAGCCGGGAGCGAACTTCAGGGAATAATAGTGTCCGTCGGGCTCGGTGATGCTGAACTTCGCCGCTGCGGTCTCATGGGCCTTGATGGAGAAGACCGTCTCTCCCTGAGCCTTCACCACGGGAGCGGAGTTGGCGCCGGTGGTCACGCGGACCCTGTCGGAGAGGCCGGACATGTTGCCCGCCAGGTCGCAGGCTACCGCCGCCACATAATATTCAGTGTTGAACTCCAGACCGGAAAGAGTGCCCTCCAGGACATCGCCCGGCTTGGAAGAAGAGTCCACATAGAACATTCCGAACATGACGTCGGAGGTCGAGGAGAAGTCGGCCTTGCCGTAATATACATATATGGCCGAAGGAATCTTGTCGTCCGCGTCGGACGGGACTTTCACGCTGAAATTCAGGTTGTTGGACTGAGCCGAGACAGAGAGTCCCGAAGGAGTTCCGGGGGCGGTGCCGCCCGAGCCGGCTATGGCCTTGTAGGCATTGGCCAGACCGGAGCCCAGCAGGAAACGGCCGTTGAAGGACGAAATGTCCGTGACTCCGTCGCGAAGGCTCTTCTCGAGGGCCTCGCAGGTGTAGCCCTGCTTGCCGTTGTGGGAGACGAGCAGGGCGGCGATTCCGGACACATGGGGGCAGGCCATGGAGGTGCCCTGCAGATAGCCGTAGCGGTCGCCGGGCAGGGTGCTGAGCACCATGTTGCCCTTCTGGGAATCTCCGCCGGGGGCCGCGATGTCCACCCATTCGCCGTAATTGGAATAATAGGCCCTCTTGTAGTCTGCGCCCACGGAGGCGACATTGAATATTGCATCATAGGAAGTCGAGGACACGCTGGTGTTCTCGTTGCCGGCGGCGAAAATCACTATTCCGCCGGCCATGGGACCGGTCTGGTTGCCGTCCTCGTCCAGTCCGGCATATTTGATGAAATAGTCCACCGCGAGCTGGAGCGTCTTGGGGGTGGAAGACACCTCGTCATATCCCCAGCTGTTCTGGGCTATCACTGCGCCATGGTCCGCGGCCCATTTGATGGCCTCGACGCCGCTGCCGGTGTTGTCGCCCTCGAAGATCTGGCAGGACATGATCTTGACGCCCTCCTTGCCGTTAGCGGCGTCTCCGCCGGCTATTCCGCAGACTCCGACGCCGTTGTTGTTGACTGCGGCTATGGTTCCGGCCACATGGGTGCCGTGGGAGTCTGCCGTGACCTTATAATTGTTGGTGACGAAGTTGAATCCGTACTGGAAGTTGCCGGACTTGTCGGGGTTGTGCCACATGTTGGCGGCCAGATCCTCGTGGGTGTAGTCCACTCCGCCGTCCACCACGGCCACAATCACGTCGGGATTGCCGGTCGTGTAATTCTTCCACACGGGGACCACGTTGATGTCGCAGCCGCTGACCGAACCGGAAGCGGAACCGTCATTGAAATAATGCCACTGTTTGAAGAGACGGGGGTCGTCGAACGGAAGCGAGGACGACGAGGAGGTCTCCGCCCTACGCGAAGGGGCGGGCTCGTCGGCATAGACAGCAGTGCCTGCGCCGCCGGTGATGCTTATCGCATAGTCATATTCTATTTCGTCCACTCCGGGAATGGCGGCCACTGCGTCTCCGGCCTTGGTCACGGGCACGAGCTCGTCAAACGAGCCCACATACCACTTGTGCAGGCCCTCGGCCCTGGTCCTGGCCTCGAACTTTCCGGCCTCCGGGAAAAGCCTCCTGAGGGAGGTGATTCCGGCGGCGGCAAACGAAGGGACGGATGCGGCGTCTATGTTGCCGTCCTCGTCCGCGGCCTTCTCCAGCTGCCCGGACACCTCGTCCGAGACATGGAGGATGATTCTGCCGGGATTGACGCTCGCCTGCGAAGCCAGAGAGGACTGGGCGGACTCGGGTTCAGTCTCCGGAGTCATTTCATTTGTTCCGCAGGACCACAGCATCGCCGCGGCCATAAGCGGGAATACGAATTTTCTCATTTTGCTGTTTTTAGAAGACTACAGGAACTCCACGACCTGCATCAGACTCTCGGGATCTCTCCACTTCACCTTGTGGCTTTTCAGCCAGGCTTTCCATTCCGCGGCCCTTTCAGAACCCACGGCCTCCTCCACGGCGCCTTTGGTCGCAAGACAGGTGACGGCGGGGGTCACTATGAAATATTTCTCCAGCATCGGGAGCACGGCGCCGTCATGCTTGGACTCAAGGAGCAGCATATGGCTCTGGTTGATCTGGGAGTCGGTGTCTATCGACGAGAGCTTGCGGGTGGCAAGCGTGGTGCCCGAGGCGCCATAGGCCCCGGAGGCGGAATTCAGGGAGGCGAAGTCGCCCAGGATTTCGGTGACCACGCAGCCTTTCCTGTCCTCGGCCCCGACCTTCATAGCCTCGCGGTTCACCATTATGTATTTGTCCTCGCCTATGAATATGGCGGTGATTCCGTCCGGCAGGGCTTCCTTCACTATGTCGCCGTCGAGATAGTGCAGACGGCCGGCCCGGAGATGGACATTCAGCTTACCGGCGGTCTTGGAGCCGTCGTTCATATAGATCACTCCGTCGGTGAAATCGGGATAGAGATATGGCCATGCCGTGGTGGGCGCGTATGCGCCCTGAGCAGGCAGGACCATCGGAAAAAGGGCGGCAAGCGCCAGAAGGATAAGTTTTCTCATATTCACAAAGATATAAAAAAAGTGCCCACGGGGAAATCCCGCGGGCACTTAATATGAAGTCAAGTCAGAAACTTAGTTCTTGACGGCTGTGAGCACAGGGCTGGCGTAACCGATCCATCCGGCGTCAGGGATTTCGGCGTAGAAGCCGCAGTCGCTGGCGAACAGGATCTTGACCTGGCCGTTCTCGCTGACGATGGTGGCGGTGGTGGAGCCGCTGGTCGCATACTGGGTGTCCTCATCGTAGGCATCGCCATACATTCCGTAAAGGACTATAGCGCCATAAGTAGAATACTCATACACGGTCTTCTGGCCGAGAGGTATGGTGATGGTCGTGAGGTCTTCGCTGACATTTCCGTAGTAGCGGGTGGTTTCCATCGCCCAGTTGCTGTTGGCGAAGAGGTTTTCGAACCACACCATGTGGTCGTCCTCGTCATCTTTGTAGAGTGTCATGGTGTAGCCGGGCTCGGAGCATGATCCGGTGCTGGTCACGGTGTAGGAGCCGAGTATCGAAACCAGCGGGTGGTCGATGTCACCGACAGTCACCGTGCAGGTGCTGGTGGCGCCGAGATTGATTCCGGCGGGCTTGTTGAGGACAACCTCAAATTTGAGGTCTCCCGTGTACTCGTCATAATAGAGAATCTGGAACTCGATGTACTGGGTCCTGTTCTCCGCGTCGAAGCTCAGGGTCTTGGAAGTGGTGAGCAGTTTCCAGCTCACATTCTCCTTGGCGGTGATCTCGTTCACCTCGAAGCTGACGGTCTCGGAGAGTCCCTTCACCGAAGCGAGGCTCACGGGGATGCGGAGCGTCTCGGCTGCAGTGACGGTGCCGTCGGCGTTCAGCACGCCCTCGTCCACGGACACGGAGGACGATGCGAAGGCCACAAAGGCGTCTGCGTCATCGAACTTCACCGGGTCGTTGCTGTCGCAGGAGACTGCGAGAAAAGCGGCGGCCGAAGCGAGTGTCAAAAAATATGATAACTTTTTCATATCGTCCGAAATTAATATTTATAGTTCTGAACAAGGTTGGCGTTGACTTCCATCTCGGTCTTCGGGATGGGAAGAGCCCATCTGTAGCTCGGGAAGGAGATGTTCCTGTTGGCTTCGGAGAGGAAGTCGCAGGCCTGACGCTCAAGAGGCTGCTGCCAGCGGGCGAGGTCGAAGAAATAGTGACCCTCCCATGCGAGCTCCTTGCGCCTCTCAGCCTTGACATTGGCCAGTCCGGCTGCATTGTAGGCGGAAGCGCCGCGGGCGGCGGTGATGGCGTTGAGGTCATCGAGAGCGGAAGATCCGGCCACGGTGGCGCCGTGGACCTGGGCCTCTGCCCTGTTGAGGTACATCTCGGCGAGACGGAGCACGGAAGTGTTGCTGGCGTCAGGAGTGTAGATTCCCTTTCCTTCATACTTCAGAGTCCACCACAGACCGTCGGTGCCGGCCGCATCCTGGCGATACAGGGACTTGCGGACATCGGAGTCTTCATAGAGGGCCATGAGCTCGGGGCTGGCTATGCAGTCGCCATAGGAGCCGTCGGGGTTGGTCATGTAGTTGAGGCCTGTGTTGGAGACGTTGGTCAGGTCCTGATAGATCTCGAAGATGACCTCGCTGCCGCCCTCGTTCTCTGTCCATGTGGAGAGATACTCGTCCTTGTCGTAGAGGCTGTAGTCGCCGCTCTTGATGACCAGAGTGGCATAGTCGGCGGCGTTCTGCCAGTCTTCCATGTAGAGGTACACCCTGCTCAGGAGAGCGCGGATGGCGTTCTTGGAGACGGATGCCTTGGCATCTTTCACGCCCTCGTGAGTGTAGTCGTCGGCGATGATGCTCTCGGCTTCCTTGAGGTCGGCCACGATGTCGTCATAGACTTCCTTGACGGTGAGTCTGGCGGACTGGTCGTTGGGGTCGGTGTGATAGATGTAGGGGATACCGAGATTCTGGCTGGGATCCTCGAGCGAAGAGCCTGTCGCATAGGAGTAGGGCTGCGCGTAGAGGGTGACCATGTCGAAGTGGCTGATGGCACGGATGAACAGGCACTCGGCCTTGAGGTTGTTGAGGTCCTGCTGGTCCACCTCTTCGGCGGCTTTCTCTAGGTTGTCGATCACGTTGTTGACCTCGGCGACGGTCACATAGCCATATGCCCAGAAGCTGGAGGTGGCGTCGGCCGTGTAGTTCCAGTTCATCTCAGTGGCATAGCGGTTGGAGTTGTGGGACAGGGACTTGATTCCGTTGCCCGAACGCATTTCGGACTCGAGGACTCTGTCTCCGCCATACCATGCGCTAGAGGCAAGGTATTGATATGCGCCGAGTGTGGCGCTGCTCAGCCCGGAATACGTGGAGAGTGTCTGCTCCGTGCTCTGTGTGGTGCGCGGGGCTTTCTCGAGGAATCCGTCGCAGGCTGTCATGGAGAGAGCCGCGATGGCTGTGAGTATGTATGCAATTGTCCTTTTCATTTTCATCTCTTGTTTAAGGTCAGAAAGAAACTTCCACTCCGCCGACGAACGACTTGACTGCGGTGTGGTTACCGCCGTAAGCATAACCGATGGCGCCGAGGTCGGGGTCAAGGGCGTTCACGTTGTGGAATGTGTAGGGATTAAGGGCGCTCACATAGACCTTGAGTCCGCCAAGCTTGATGGCTTTGACGATCTTGGAGGGAAGGGTATATGAGAGAGTGACGTCCTTCACGCGCAGATAGCTGCCGTCCTCGAGGAAACGGGTGCTGTAGCCGGCATACCAGACGTTGCTGCCGCCTGCAATGGGCTTGGGGAGCACGCCGGTGTCACCGGGCTTCTTCCAGTAGTTGAGCGATGAAGAGACACCGTTGGAGGACCAGGTGTCCTCACCGTCGGTGGTGAACCAGTTGCCGCTCATGACCTTGTTGCCATAGACAAACTCGAAGTATGCGCTGAGCGACAGGCCCTTCCAGGACAGCTCGGTGTTGAATCCGCCGGTGAACTTGGGCTCGGGAGAGCCGGCATAAATCCAGCGTCCCTTGCTCCTGTCGGAGGTGAGGGTGCCGTCTTCAGTCACGAAGAGGCCTTCTCCGGTGGTGGGGTTCACTCCGGCATATTCGCGGATGTAGAAGTTATACAGGCTCATGCCCTCGACTATGCGGACAGGGGTGTCCGAATAGCTGGATCCGTTCCAGGTACGGGGGTCGCTGGCCGTCAGGAATCCCGAACCGGCGAGGTCGAGGACCTTGCTGCGGTTGAAGGCGATGTTGAATCCTGCGGACCAGTTCCAGTCACCCTTGCGGTAGAGAAGGCCGTCCAGCATGACCTCGACTCCCCTGTTGCGGATGGAACCGGTGTTCATGAAGTTGGAACCGAAACCCGTGGTGTAGGGAGTGCTCTTGGAAAGGAGCATGTCGTCGGTCAGACGGTTATAGACATCGACGCTACCGGAGAGACGGTCGTTGAAGAATGCGAAATCGACACCCACGTTCCAGGTCTTGTTCTTCTCCCATGAGAGGTTCTGGTTGTCGGGGCGGGAAGGATTCATGGTTGTCAGACCGTTGTACTCGTCGGCGGCATAGACGCCGTAGGCGCGGTAGGCGGAGATGTTGTTGTTACCGTTCACACCATAGGAGAGGCGGAGCTTGAGCTGGCTGAGCCAGTCGGAAGTGCTCTCCATGAATTTCTCCTTGTTGATGTTCCAGGAACCGGAGAGCGACCAGAAGAGACCCCATTTGTTTTTCTGTCCGAAGAGGGAGGAACCGTCGCCGCGGACCGAAGCCTGGGCGTAGTACTTGTTGTCATAGTTGTAGTCGGCGACTCCGAAGAAGGACATCAGGGTGTACTGCTGGTAGCTGTATCCGCCGGCGTCGGTGGTAGCCGTTCCGGTGGTGATCCAGGGAAGGTCGGGGTTCACGTTAGGGGAGCTGACGCTCATGCCCTCGTAGGTGTCGATCATGGCCTCCTGACCTGCAAGCACCCTCACGGAATGAAGGCCGAACTTGTCGTCGTAGGTTGCGGTGTTGGAGGTGGTGAGACGGAGCTCGTCAGTCTTGGCGGTGTAGAGCGAGGTCGTTCCGTCGGGAGCGGCCTTGTCGCTGCTGTACTGACGGGAGGTCAGGAAGGAAGCCTCGGCGGAGTCTGTGGTCTTGAGGGTGAGCTTCTTGATGGGCTTCCACTCGAGATACATGTTGCCGTTGAAGCGGTACTCCTTATCGTTGTTCTCGTCATATGCGGCATTGGCCCTGGGGTTGTAACCCTGGTTCTCGTCAGGCTGCGAGAAGGAACCGTCCTCGTTGTAGAGGGGAGTCCAGGGGAGCAGCTTGAACATGGACATGGCCGGGTTTACATAGTAGGAGCTACCCATGGGGCCGGAGTCGGAGTTGTTGTAGCTGACATTGACACGGGCACCGGTCTTGAGGTTGGTGCGGAGAGTGTAGTCGGCGTTCACGCGTGCGGAGAAACGGTTGTAGTCGGTGCCGTAGTAAACACCCTCGTTGCTGTGATAGGAGAGGGATGCGTAGTAGGAGGCACGGTCGTTTCCGCCGGTGGCGTTGATTTCATACTCCTGGAGCATGCCGATGCGGGTGAGGTCCTTGTACCAGTCGTGGCAGTTCTCGGCAAGGGATTCGGGAGTGTAGTAGGGATCGTTGGGATCGTCGGGGTTGTAGCCGCCGTTGATGGCTGCGTCTCTCCAGTATCCGACAAGCTCGGAACCGGTCATGGGACGGTAGTTGTTGTCGTTGGCGAGCTGCTGGGCACCCAGCTTGACCCTTGCGGTGAACTTGGCCTGACCGGACTTTCCGCTCTTGGTGGTCACGAGGATGACGCCGTTGGCGGCACGTGAACCATAGACGGAAGCTGCGGCAGCGTCCTTAAGGACGGTGATGCTCTCGATGTCGTTGGGGTTGAGGAATGCGGTGCTGGATCCGCCGCCGGTACCGTAGTTGGAAGAAATACGGTTATCGCTGGTGATGATCGGAATTCCGTCCACGACCCAGAGAGGCTCGTTGCCCGCGTTGATGGAAGATGTTCCGCGGATACGGATGGAAGTGGTGGAACCGGGCTGTCCGGAATAGGATGTCAGGGAAACACCTGCCATCTTGCCGGCGAGCATCTTGTCCACGGAGGTCACGGGAGCAGTTGCGAGCTCCTCGCTCTTGAGGGACTGGACGGAACCGGTGTTGGCCTCGCGGCGTACGGTTCCATAGGCCACGACAATCACGTCGTCAAGCCTGTTGTCCGATTCCAGGGCGGCGCTGACATGCGCCCTGCCGTTCACGGCAATTTCCTGTGTGGCATAGCCCACCGCGCTGACGACCAGCACGTCGGATGACGGGTCGTTCACAGTGATGCTGTAGCTTCCGTCGGCATCGGCCGATACACCGTTCATGGTGCCTTTGACCATCACGGATGCAAACGGAATGCTTTCTCCTGTGGACGAATCAGTCACGTCTCCCGAGACCCTCAAGGCCTGGGCTGACGCTGTGCCTATCGCGACTGCGAAGAGACACAGCAGCAATGAGAAAAGTTTCTTACTCATAAGCTAATAACTTGTTAAACATATTGTTGTCTTATCTATTCTCTGCCAGATAGCCAAGGTTGCAAAATAAATATTAAAATTTTACATTTCAAAATGTAACGGCAATGTCAGCAATTTGAAATAAATATATGAAAAAATATATAAAACAACAACTTACGGGGGCTTTTTCGCTTACAATGTATAATTGGTTTCGTTTTATCGGGAAGCGTTTCGCGGCGGGGAAGGCGGGGCGGCGCGGCGAGTGGATGTGAGGTTGTGATAAAAAATTCGCTTTGTCCGGGTCAGGGGTTGGCATTTTAAAAAATTATTCATACATTTGTGGCCGTTTTCCCGGTCCGCCGGATTTTCCGCCCGGCAAGAATGGACTGAAGACACTGGAGAGATGCTCGAGTGGCTTAAGAGGCACGCCTGGAAAGCGTGTAAACTCCTAAAGGGTTTCGCGAGTTCGAATCTCGCTCTCTCCGCAGAACCAAAATCAACAGTAGATGCTGCACGTATGTGCGGCATCTTTTTTCGTATGGGGCTCACCGAGAACTTGTTCTTGCGGGATGCCCCATGCGAAAAAAGGGGCCCTGCGGGCCCCTCGACAAGCTCGGGGACCGCCAGATCAGCGACCGTCCGGAACATAACAAAAAGACAGACCAGTCATTTGACCGGTCTGTCTTGAACCTCGGGTGAGGTGTTGTGGAGATACAGAGATTCGAACTCTGGACCCTCTGCTTGCAAAGCAGATGCTCTACCAACTGAGCTATACCCCCATGATGTAGTCCCTGGCAGAGTTGAACTGCCGACCTCCACATTATCAGTGTGGCGCTCTAACCAACTGAGCTAAGAGACTATATAATAAAGGAAGGATGTACAGGATGCAAACTGCCTTGCAAACATCACCCGAGAGCTTCAGGCGTCGTGACACCCCAAAAAGGAGGT
>CAZIFT010000007.1:0-39474 GCA_964538395.1 uncultured Muribaculaceae bacterium | reverse complement strand
TCTGCTTCGTCCTGCTGCCGCAGAACTCGCATCTTGCGGGCCCCGCCCCCTGCCCACGTCCGGGGGTGGACATGCCCGCCTGCGGGCGGACTGCCGGACGGCACAGGTCCCGGAGGAGAGCGGCCCGAGTGCCGGAAAGGCGGATGATACAAAAAAGATGGCTGAAAACACTTTTCAGCCATCCATGTAAAACAAAAAAAGAAGACCTTCAGACCGGCCTTCCTTTTTCTTATGAACTTCTACGCATCACGCGCGAAAGTTCACCTAACCACATAATTAATAACACTAAAACTAATAACCACTAAGTTCATTTCAAGAGAACCTTGTTCTGAACTCGTTGCAAAGGTAGTGCTTTTTTGATTAGTAGCACAAAAATTTTTAAAAAATATATAAAAATTTTAAAGTGCCGAGGTTAAGCATTGAGTATCAGTTATTTATAGAAGTCTAAAAATTGCTAAAATTTTTGCCGAAACTATTAAAATGTTTAATCGAGCCCGGTGAACTGGCGGAGCAGGCGATAGACCAGGTGGACGGGGAGTCCCATGATGTTGAAGAACGACCCCTCGATCCTCTCTATGCCCACATATCCGATCCATTCCTGAATCCCATAGGCCCCGGCCTTGTCGAAGGGACGGTATTTGTCCACATAGTGGGCGATTTCCTCCTCGGTCAGTTCCCGGAACCATACGCCGGCCGTGTCAGTGAGCGTGACATGCCTGTCGCGGTCCCTCATGGTCACCGCCGTGATCACGCTGTGCCCGCGTCCGGACAGCTCGCGCAGCATCCTCACCGCGTCTTCCCGGCCTGCGGGCTTTCCCAGGATGTCACTGCCGCACAGGACCATCGTGTCGGCCGTCAGAAGAATCTCGTCCTCCTGCAGGGGACGGTGGAACCCGTACGACTTGCCCTCGGCCATAAGCACCGGCACCTCCTCATGGGGCGCTCCCGCGGGGACGCTCTCTTCGAAATTGTTGCCGGTGTCCACGGTGAACGGGACATCCAGCCCTTCCAGCAGCTCTCTGCGCCTGGGGGAGCCGCTGCCCAGTATCAGTTTCTTTCCCTTGAGGTCCATGGCCTAGAACAGCTTCTTATACTGCATGGAGTCGAAGGTCCATGTGCCTTGCGCCCTCATGACCGACTCGATCGCGTTGCGCACGCACCATCTGCCGCCCGGAAACTCCGAGACTATGTCGGCAGCCTCCCGGACCTCGGCCACTGCGTCGGCGGGGCACATCCCTATGCCCGCGGCCTGAATCACCGCAAGGTCGGGGATGTCGTCACCTATATACAGAACCTGCTCCGGAGTGACCGAATGTCTCCTGCAGAAGTCGTCCAGCTGCTCCATCTTGTTCCTGGAGCCCAGATACACGTCCTCGGCGGGGACTCCGCTGGAGAGGAAGCGGGCCGTGATGGAACGGGACCTTCCGCCGGTGATGACGCCCACGGGGTAGCCGTGCATTATCGCCATCCTCACGCCGAATCCGTCCTTGGAGTCGAACGTCCTGTACAGTTCGCCCTGGACATCGCAAAGAATGCCTCCGCCCGTGAAGACACCGTCAACATCGAAAGCGAAGGCCTTAATATCTGTAAGAGAAGTCATTATGAATTTTCCTTGTTGCCGCCGAGCTGTCCGAAGTCGTTGAAGTTGAAGGTGCCCTTCTGCTTCACGCCGTCCAGGTCTATCGGACCGAACTTGTTCTCATATTTGATGATGTTGTCCTGAAGCGCGAGAAACAGCCTCTTGGCATGCTCGGGCGTCATTATCACGCGGCTGTTCACCTCGGGTTTGGGGAATCCGGGAAGTATGGTGGCGAAGTCGATCACGAATTCGCTGCGGGAATGGCTGATCACGGCCATGTTGGAATAGATGCCTTTGGCCACTTCGGGCTTCAGCTCCAGGCCCATTGTCTTTTTGTCTCCGTTGTTGTCCATGAGTGTGAAGATGTTTTGATTTACATCATGTTTACTGCTGACAAAAGTACTAAAATTTTATCTATATTTGTGAGATTGCATTACATGATGATGCGTGTGTAAAATTTAGCTGACCAAGATTAAGACAGTTATGGAATTATCGGCGAAATACGATCCCTCGCAGGTCGAGGACAAATGGTACGCCTATTGGCTTGAACACAAGTTCTTTCATTCCGAACCCGATGCCAGGGAGCCCTACACCATAGTGATACCCCCGCCCAATGTGACCGGAATCCTCCACATGGGCCATGTGTTGAACAACACCCTCAACGACGTGCTCGTGCGCAGGGCCAGGATGGCCGGCAAGAACGCCTGCTGGGTGCCCGGAACCGACCACGCCTCCATCGCCACCGAGAACAAGGTGGTCGCAAGGCTCAAGACCATGGGCATAAGCAAGGAGGACATCACCCGCGAGGAGTTCCTGAAATATGCCTGGGAATGGAAGGAGGAGCACGGCGGAATCATCCTCGAGCAGCTCCGCAAGCTCGGCGCATCATGTGACTGGGACAGAACCCGTTTCACCATGGAACCTGAACTTTCCAAGGCGGTCATCGCCACCTTCTGCTATTTCTACAAGAAGGGCATGATCTATCGCGGAGTCCGCATGGTCAACTGGGATCCCGTGGCCCTCACCGCCATAAGCGACGACGAGGTGATCCACAAAGACACCAAGAGCCATTTCTATCACATCAAATATTATGTGTCGGACGGCAACGGCAATCCTACCGACAAATACCTGGTCATAGCCACGACCCGTCCCGAGACAATCATGGCCGATGCCGCCATCTGCGTCAACCCCAATGACGAGAGGCATCACTGGCTCAGGGGAAAGAAGGTGCTTATCCCGCTGATCAACAGGGAGATCCCCGTGATCGAGGACGACTATGTGGAGATGGACTTCGGAACCGGATGCCTCAAGGTCACTCCGGCCCACGACGCCCACGACTATGAGATCGGCCTGCGCCACAACCTCCCCGTCATGGACATAATCGACGACCATGGCCGCCTGAACGAAAAGGCGCAGATCCTGGTCGGCGAAGACAGGTTCGTCGCAAGAAAGAAGATTGCGGTGATGCTGGAGGAGTCCGGCAACCTGCTCAAGGTCGAGGACTATGTGTCCCCGATCGGATACTCCGAGAGGACCGACGCCGTAATAGAGCCGAAGCTTTCCGCCCAGTGGTTCCTCAAGATGGAATCCCTGGCCGCCACGGCCCTCGCCAGCGTGACCGACGGAAAGATCAAGTTCATTCCCGACAAATATGTGAACACCTTCCGCCACTGGATGGAGAACGCCCACGACTGGTGCATCTCCCGTCAGCTGTGGTGGGGCCAGCGTATTCCCGCCTATTATCTTCCTGACGGACAGGTGGTTGTGGAGGAGACTCCCGAGAAGGCCCTCGAAGCCGCAAAGAAGCTGAATCCGGCCTACACCGAGAAAGACCTCAGGCAGGACGAGGACGTGCTGGACACATGGTTCTCCAGCTGGCTCTGGCCTATCTCCGTGTTCGACCCCGAGCGTCCCGGACATCCCGACCATGAGCCCAACAAAGACCTTGCATACTACTATCCCACCAACGACCTGGTGACCGGTCCCGACATCATCTTCTTCTGGGTGGCCAGAATGATCATGGCCGGCGACGAGTTCATGAAGGACATTCCCTTCCACAATGTCTATTTCACCGGAATCGTGAGGGACAAGATAGGAAGGAAGATGAGCAAGACCCTGGGCAACAGCCCCAACCCTCTTGACCTCATTAAGCAATATGGCGCCGATGCAGTGCGCATAGGCATGCTGCTGTGCTCGTCCGCCGGCAACGACATCTTCTATGACGAGTCGCAGGTGGAGCAGGGCAGAAACTTCTGCAACAAGATCTGGAACTCCTACAGGCTCGTGACGGGCTGGAGCGTGGACAAGAGCCTTGAGCAGAGCGAAGTCAACGCCGCCGCCGTCAACTGGTTCGAGAACAAGCTCAGCCAGACCATAGCCATGGTGGAGGACCACTATTCCAAATTCAGAATCTCCGACGCCCTCATGGCCCTGTACAGACTCTTCAAGGATGAGTACTGCTCATGGTACTTGGAGGCCGTCAAGCCCGCATATGGCTCGCCCATAGACGCGAAGACCTATGACGCCACGCTTTCCTTCTTCGAGAAGCTGCTGATTCTCATACATCCCGTCATGCCCTTCATAACCGAGGAGCTCTGGCAGGCCATGGAGAAGCGCCCCGAGGGAGCCACCATCATGTATGCCCGCACCCCTGCGGCCGGAAAGGTGGACGAGAGCGTCATCACCGGCTTCGAGATGACCCAGGAGGCCGTCAACGGAGTGAGGGGAATCCGCCAGCAGAAGAACATCTCCCCCAAGGAGGCTCTGAAGCTGAAAGTGAAGGGGAATTTCCCCGCAGAATGGTTCCCGGTGGTCAAGAAGCTTGCCAACGTGTCCGAAATCGAGACCGTGTCCGATTTCTCGGGCGAGCCCGGAGTCGGATTCATGGTGAGAACCGTGGAGATGTCCGTCCCGCTGTCCGGACTTGTGGACACGGAAGGGGAGATTGCCAAGCTGGAGGCCGCCCTCGCATATCAGCGCGAGTTCCTCGCTTCGGTGAGGAAGAAGCTCGCCAACGAGAACTTCGTGGCCCACGCTCCCGAGAAGGTCGTGGCCAACGAGCGCAAGAAAGAGGCTGATTCGCTTTCAAAGATTGAAAGTTACGAGACTCAGCTGAAGGCTTTGAAGAAGTAGCGGGAGGCTGGATATGATTGAGTATTCGGTGGAGTTTCCGGTCAGGTACTACGAGACGGATCAGATGGGAGTGGTCCACCACTCCAATTACATCCGCTATTTCGAGTGCGCGAGAAATGCGATGATGCAGGCCTGGAACTACCCGATCGAGCAGTGCGAAAGGGACGGATTCACCATTCCGGTGGTGTCCGTCTCCTGCCGCTACCGCCGCTCGGCCCATATGGGCGACACCGTGAAGGCCGTCGCCTGCATAGAGAACGAGCCTCTGGCCAAGCTCACGGTGAAACAGGCCGTCTATAATCAGGACGGCTCCCTGTGCGCCGAAGGCGAGGTCATCCTGGGCTTTCTGGACAAGAACACCGGAATGCCGGTGAGATGTCCCGCGAAGGTCCTGTCCATAATAAGAAGCGAAATGGCCCGGTCCGCAAGAGACCGCAGGCATCTTAAATAACTTAAATTCATAAGGTTATGGTTGTTTATCCGCTCGGAGTCATAGGCCCGTGGGAGATTGTCATCATCTTCCTCGTGGTGCTTTTGCTGTTCGGAGGGAAGAAGGTTCCCGAATTGATGAAAGGCCTTGGCAAGGGGGTCAAAAGCTTCAGAGAGGGCGTGAACGAGGTCGAAGACGAGCTGAAGGACAAAAAGAAGCCTGAGACCGGAGACACGGACAAGAAAGACTGATGGCCGGCGAGGCTCAGATGTCCTTCTGGGACCATCTTGAGGCTTTGCGGGGGACCGTTCTGCGTTCCCTGCTTGCCGTCGTTGCGGTCTCGGCCGCCGTTTTCTGCTTCAAGTCCGCCGTGTTCGACGGGGTGGTCCTCGCTCCGACGCGGGGCGACTTCCCGGTGTACAGGATGATGGGCGGCGGGTTCTCCATGAACCTGGTGAACCTGGACATCTCGGCCCAGTTCTTCATCCATCTGAAGGTGTCCGTGATGGCGGGATTCATTCTGGCCTGTCCATATATCCTCTTCGAAATCTGGAAGTTCATAGCTCCGGCCCTGTATGAGAAGGAGAAGAAGGCGGTCCGCGCGGCGTTCCTTTTCGCCGGGGGCCTTTTCTATGCCGGACTGGTCACCGGATATTTTCTGGTGCTGCCCTTCGCCCTGAACTTCTTCCAGAGCTACACCGTCAGCGATTCCATAACCAACACCATATCCCTGCAGTCCTATATCTCCATGTTCTCGTCGCTGGTGCTGGCCTTCGGGCTCGTGTTCGAGTTCCCGGCAGCGGTGGCGGCCCTGTCCAGGGCGGGAGTGATAGGCCGGAGGCATCTGGTCAAGTACAGAAAATACGCGATAGTGGCAATCCTGGTGGTCGCGGCCATAATCACGCCGGCCGACCCCTTCTCGATGATTGTCGCCGCAGTGCCGCTCTATCTGCTCTATGAGGGCAGCGTGCTGGTCTGCGCAAAAGAAAAACAATAGAGATATGATTTCAATCACCAACCTCACCGTCACCTACGGCAGCTTCAACCTGCTCGACGGCGTAAGTTTCCACATAAGCGAGAATGACAAGATCGGCCTGGTCGGCAAGAACGGAGCCGGCAAGTCCACCATCATGAAGCTCATCTGCGGGCTTCAGTCTCCCACGACCGGGCATATAGACATGCCCTCCCATCTGCGCATAGGCTATCTGCCCCAGATAATGGCGCACAACAGGGGGCGCAGCGTGATGGACGAGACCATGACCGCCTTTGACGAGAGGAACGCGCTGGAAGAGGAGCTGGAAGAGATAAACAGGGAGCTTGCGGAGCGGACCGACTATGAGTCAGAGTCCTATATGTCGCTGATAGACAGGCTGGGAGAGGTCAATGACAGGATTGCCATGGACAATTCCGAACCCCCTGCGGTGAGGGCGGAGAAGACTCTGCTCGGACTCGGATTCAGAGACGAGGACTTCGGAAGGCCCACGGAGACTTTCAGCCAGGGCTGGAACATGAGGATAGAGCTGGCCAAGATCCTGCTCAAGTCGCCGGACGTGCTGCTGCTCGACGAGCCCACCAACCATCTGGACATCGAGTCCATCGAATGGCTCGAGGACTATCTGAAGGCCTACAGGGGCTCGCTCATGCTGGTCTCGCACGACAGGCGCTTCCTGGACAATGTCACCAACAGGACGGTGGAGGTGCTTCTCGGCAAGATTCACGACTATAAGGTCCCATATACCAAGTATATGGAGCTGAGGGAGGAGCGGATGGCCCAGCAGATGGCGGCCTATGAGAACCAGAGGAAGATGATTGAGAAGACCGAGGATTTCATCTCCAAGTTCCGCTACAAGCCGACCAAGTCCAACCAGGTGCAGTCCAGGATCAAGGCTCTGGAGAAGCTGGACGTGATAGAGGTGGACGAGACCGACAACGCCACCCTGACGGTGAAGTTCCCGCCGGCTCCGCGCTCGGGCGACGTGGTGTTCAAGGCCGCCGACCTGACTGTGGGATATCCCCAGAAGGTCGTGTTCTCGCACGCCGACATAGAGATCAAGAGAGGGGAGAAGGTGGCCCTGATAGGCCGCAACGGAGAGGGAAAGACCACCCTTATGCGCGTGATAATGAACCAGCTGGCCCCCATATCCGGAACGGCGAAGGTGGGCCACAACGTGAGCATAGGCTATTTCGCACAGAATCAGGAGGATATCCTGGACGGAAGCAAGACGGTGTTCAGCACGCTGGACGATGTGGCCGTGGGCGAGGTGAGGACCAAGATCAGGGACATCCTGGCCCAGTTCCTGTTCAGGGGCGAGGACATAGACAAGAAGGTCTCGGTCCTGAGCGGAGGCGAAAGGGCCAGGCTGGGCATGGCCAAGCTTATGCTGGAGCCCTATAACCTGCTGGCGCTCGATGAGCCCACCAACCATATGGACATAAAGTCCAAGGACATCCTGAAGCAGGCCCTCAAGGCCTATGACGGCACTCTCATAATAGTCTCGCATGACAGGGATTTCCTGGATTCGCTCGTGGACAAGATGTATGAGTTCAGGGACGGAAAGGTGAAGGAGCATCTCGAGGGCATCGGGGACTTCCTGGAGAGCAGGAAGCTGGAGAATCTCCATGAGCTGGAGAGGCGATTCTCTTCCGGAAAGCCAGCGCCCGAGCAGAAGGCCGAGGCAAAGCCCGTGAGCGAGGCCAAGAAGAATTTCGCGGCCTCAAAGGTGCTGTCCCGCGAGGAGAAGAAGGTGAAGAACCGCATCAAGTTCCTGGAGGCCGAAATCGCCAGAATCGAGGGCAGGATGAAGGAAATCGAAAAGATAATGGCCGCTCCCGGCAAGGACGACGACATAATGGAGCTCACCCGCGAATATCTGGAGCTCAAGCGCGACTCCGACGCCAAGACGGAGGAATGGGCCGGCCTTAACGAGTAACCGTATGATAGTCATAGATTCCCATTGCGACACTCCGTCGAGGATCCTGAGGCTCGGCCCCGGCGTCCTCAGGGACAGCGGCCACGGCCATGTGGACGTCCCCAAGCTGAAGAAGGGCGGGGTGGACGCCTCCTTTTTCGCGCTCTACACTCCGGCCTCTATCGAGGGCGATGCGGCTACGGGCTATGCGGCCTCCATGCTGGCCGCCACTTTGGAGGCCGTCGCGGGCGAGAAGGACCTCAGGCTGGCCCGTTCCGCGGCCGACATAAGGAAGAACAAGGCCGCCGGGCTGGTTTCGGTCCTGCTGGGGATGGAAAACGGCTCTCCCATAGGCAAGTCGCTGCCTCTGCTGAGGTTTTTCCACAGGCTTGGGGTGCGCTATATGACCCTGACCCACAACGGGGATAATGAAATCGCCGATGCCGCCGCCGGAAACGGGCGCTGGCACGGACTCAGCCCCTTCGGAAGGGAGGTGGTCCGGGAAATGAACCGTCTGGGTATGCTGGTGGACACAGCCCATGTCTCCGACGAGACTTTCTATGACTGTCTGGAGCTTTCGTCAGCGCCCATAGTCTCGACCCATTCGTGCTGCCGCGCCCTGTGCGGCCACAGAAGGAACATGACCGACGACATGATCCGCAAGATGGCGGACAAAGGGGGAGTCATACAGATAAATTTCTTTCCCTGCTTCCTGAGCGACGGCTTTTCCGCGTTCATGGACAGGACCGAGGCGAAGCATCCGGAATATGCGGCCGCCGAGGAGGCTTTCCTCGCCGACCCTCAGAATCGGGACAAGCGGGCCCGCTGGGAGGGGATTATGGACCTGTTCAAGACTTTCCCGCGCCCCGGCGTCGGCGAGGTCGCGGACCATATAGACCATGCCGTGAAGGTCGGAGGACTGGACCATGTGGGAATAGGGACCGATTTCGACGGAATCGGGGTCCCTCCGGAGGGTCTGGACGACATATCGGCCCTGCCCCGGCTTTTCGATGAGCTGAAGCGGAGGGGATATTCGGACGATGCCGTGGACAAGATTGCCGGGGGAAATTTCCTCAGGGTCCTGGAAGAGGTGGAAAGGAACGCAAAAGCCTGAGCGTCAGGCGTTCAGCTCCTTCTTTATCTTGTTTGTCAGCAGGAACAGGGCAGAGGCCGCGAAGCGCTCTATGTTGCGTTCCCTGTCGTTGTGATATTCAAATCTGGCGGTCTCGGTGCCCAGCGCCGAGCTCACGCCCACCCACACCGTGCCTTCCGGATATCTCTCGTCACCGCCTCCGGGGCCGGCGAAGCCCGTGGTGGCGACGGAAAAGTCGCTTCCGGTCAGTTTCCTGACGCCTTCGGCCATGGCTGCTGCCACTTCGGCGCTCACCACTCCGTGCTTTTCTATAGTTTCGCGAGGCACTCCCAGCACCTTTTCCTTGACGGGAATCGCATAGGACGTGACGGAACCCAGATAATAGGCGGAGGAACCGGGCACTGAGGTGATCAGATGGGAAATCTCGCCGCCGGTGCATGATTCCGCGGCAGACACAGTCTTGCCGGCGGCGGAGAGCAGCTCTCCCAGCACATGCTCCAGCGTGTCTTCGCGGAAGGAATAGATGTTTTCGCCCAGAAGACCCTTCAGCTCGTCGAATTTGGCGCTGATTCTCGCCGCGTCGTCATCCCTGTCGCCGCCATAGACCGAAAGGCGGAGCTTCACTCCGGACTTGGGGTCGGGGAGATAGGCGAGACGCATGTCGGAGGGGAGAGAGTCCTCCCAGCCCTCGATCTTCTTGGCCAGGGCAGATTCGGCTATGCCATAAGTCATTATGTTTCCGTGCACTACGGCTTCAAGGCTCTGGTGGCGGCGGATGTCGTCTATCACCTCCGGAAGCGCGTCTTCGGTCTCGAACGGGACTCCGGGCATGGCATAGAGGGTCACCGGATGGCCATACATCTCCGCTCCGAGGCGGAAGACCATTATCGGGGCCGTGCCCACCTGATTGACAATCACTTCGCCCTTGTCCGGGACATAGGCCTGAGCCCTGTTGAGGTCCAGCCTGTCGAGACGGCCCCTGGAGCTGAGTATCCTTCTGATGACTTCCGTCTGCTCCTTGCTTTCCACCATTCCGGCGCTGCCGCTGAGCTTGGCGAGGGCGGCCTTGGTCACATCGTCCTTTGTCGGTCCCAGGCCGCCTGTGGTTATGACTATGTCATTGGTTCTGAGCTCTTCGGCTATGGAGGCCACTATGGTGTCCCCTTCGTCTCCGAAAGACAGCATTTTTGTAACGCGGATTCCGGCGGCGCCCAGAGCCCGGGCTATCATCGCCGAATTGGTGTCCACGATCTGGCCTATGAGAATCTCGTCGCCGATCGTGCAGACAGAAGCTTTTATCATGATTTCTGTGTTTTTTCCGATTCCAGTCTGTCCTCGAGAAGCCTCAGAGTTTTCCTGACGAGCCTGGGGCCTTCGAGGAAGATGCCGGTATAAAGTTCTATCAGCGAAGCTCCGGCCTGCAGCATCTCGTGGGCCTCTTCGGGCTTCATTATCCCTCCGCAGCCGATTATCTCGAGCCGGCCCCCGGTGTGGTCGCGGATATATCTGATGAATTCTATGTTTTTGTCGAATTTGCTGCCGCCGTGGCGCGTGTTCACGTCGCCGGCCACTATTCCGTCCACTCCGGAGCGCATCGAATAGTCCAGAATGAGGTCCAGCTGGTCCTTGGGAATGTCCGGCAGGAGGCGGATCAGCACGGGTTTCATTCCCGACATGGTCATTCTCATGTCCAGAACCCCGTCCATCACTTCCGCCAGGGTGTCGGGATCCTCCAGAGGAGAGCGCTTGGCCCCGTCCGAAACGGCCGCGTTTATCACGAACATGTCCGCGAAATCATAGAGGAGCGCCACCGATTTCTCGAGCTGCGGGCCCATGTATTCCTCGGGAGTGTTGTTGTTGCAGGCTATGTTTGCGGCGATTATGGTCTTTGAGTGGATGTTCTTCAGATTCTTTATGGCCTCTATGACGCCCCGGTTCTCGGTGTAGCGCCCATGGTCGGCTACCGGAGTGACGGGACCGATCTCCACGAAGCCGAAACCGACGCCTGTGATTATGTCGCAGAACTCGGCGTTGCGGTCGATGCCTGCTCCCAGTCCTATGGGATTGGGGAAGGTGATGCCGAACACTTCCTTCTTCAGCGAAGTGAAGGAGCGGAAATAGACCAGACGCAGCAGCCAGCGGGTGAGGAAAAACCTGTTCAGAATCCCCAAGGTCTTATATACCAGGGTGCTGGCATTTTGGGGACTCAGTCTCGATATGAGGGGCAGGATGACCTTCCGGTAGAACATTTCTTCATCGCGCTAACGGAGGCAAAATTAGTCAAAATCAAGGAATAATCACCTGATTTCCTCAAATGTGCCGTCGTCGAAGAACACTATGACTTTCTTTATCCTGCGCGGTTCTCCGCCCTGATTTTCATCTCTGGGCGGCAGGGGAGACTCCTCCGCGCTCTGAGAGGCCTGGGCGCCTCGGTCTGTTCCGTCCGCGGCGATATCCTCTCCAGAATCCGGAATTTCGATGATGTCCTGGGCATCGGCCACGAATTCCGCATCTGTGGGGAGGGTAGCGGCCGTTCCGTCCAGCGACTTGGACTTATACATCTTTCCCTTGCCCATCAGCAGCCACTCTACATTCAGGTCCGGGTAGTTTTTCATGAGGCTGACGATGAAATCGCTGCCGGGCTTGTTGCGTCCGGAGATTATGTGCGACACGCTCGCCCTCGTCACTCCGACGGCGTCCGCAAACTGTGACTGGGAGATGTTTTCCGCAGCCAGGAATTTGGCCAGTCTGTTGTTCATTTTTGTTTCGGTGCTTTCAACAAAAGTAAATAATTTTTCCGATGCGCGCAAGGGTGCCGGTACTTGCGTAACGCGGGGAAGGGGAGAGCGCCGCAGAACAACGGCCTAAAAATAACTTTAGTCTAATATTACCAATGGCTTGATATTTAGCGCAATAAATGTGGCTGATACTATTTTTGTTTCGTGAATTTCCGTTTGCCGGAAAAATCAGGGTTCCGTGGCGGTGACTTATCGGAAGGCATGATTTAGCAAAATGTAAATAAGTGTCTGATTATTAAAGAGGTTGCGCAAGCAGTTAACAAATCTAAATTTTCTTTATTTAACCTTTGTTGACGGCGTTTCAAAAAGCGTGTTTACATCCATTACTTCAGGTAAAATTAACAAATGTTCCGTGTGAATTGCAAATACTTGCATGTTGACAACTTGTAACCGGGCTGTTAATTTCTGAAAACGGGCTGTGGATTTCCGCAGGCTTCCGCATTTGCTCCGATGTGTCGCCATATTCAAGAAATCTTGTGTATTTTTGCGCCATGATACCAGATATACGTATGGACGAGTGCGACTACCCCCTCCCCGAGGAAAGGATAGCCAAATACCCACTCAAGGAGCGCGATTCGTCCAAACTTCTAAGATATTCGCAGGACGGGACCATAGATTCCCACATTTTCAGAGAACTGCCCGGTCTGCTGCCCTCGGATGCCATAATGGTCTTCAACGACACCAAGGTGGTGCCCGCCAGACTGATTTTCAGGCGCCCGACAGGCGCCCATATAGAGATTTTCTGCCTCGAACCCATAGCTCCCGCCGAATACAACCTGGCCTTTGCCGCCACCGAGACATGCACATGGAAGTGCGTGATAGGCAACGCGAAGCGCTGGAAGGACGACACGCTGGAGCTCAATGTCCCCGAAGGATATTCAGAGGCCTCCGCCATAGGCCTGAAAGCCAGGCTTCTGGAGCGCAATGACCGGACCGGGACCGTCTGCTTTTCATGGGAAGACGGTTCTCCCTTCTCCAGGGTCCTGGAGGTCTGCGGCTCCGTGCCCATTCCGCCCTATCTCAACAGGCAGACCGAGGACATAGACAAGGAGCGCTATCAGACGCTGTATGCCCATATACGCGGCTCTGTGGCGGCTCCCACTGCCGGTCTGCATTTCACTGACGCGGTGCTGCAGGGCATCCGCGACCGCGGAATCGACACCGAGACCGTCTGTCTGCATGTGGGCGCGGGCACTTTCCTCCCCGTCAAGAGCTCGAGCATATCCGGCCATCCGATGCACAGAGAGCCGTTTTCGGTCTCCAAGGCCTTCCTGAAGGACGTGCTTGCCTCCGACAAGAAGATAATCGCTGTGGGCACCACTTCGGTGAGGACTCTCGAGTCGCTATATTACATAGGTGTGGGGATTATCGAGAAGGGCGTCGTGGAGGATGTCGAGCAGTGGGCTCCCTACAGCAGGGACTATGCCCCGACCACCCGCGAAGCTCTCGAAGCCATAGTCAAGTATCTGGACGACAACAATATGGACTCGCTTGTGGCCGGGACCAGGATCATAATAGTCCCCGGTTTCAGGTTCAGGATGGTGGATGTGCTGATCACCAATTTCCACCAGCCCAAGAGCACGCTGATTCTTCTCGTGGCCGCCTTCGTGGGCGAAGACTGGAGAAAGATCTACCGCTATGCCCTTGACAACGGGTTCCGCTTCCTCAGCTACGGCGACAGCTCGCTTCTTTTCAGGAGAAAGGAAGACTGATGCGTTTTATGCGGGGGATTTTTTAAATTTGCAGGTAAACTGTCAGATATGAGTATCAATTCAGACGAATTCTCGGACATCCGTCCCTTCTCGGACGGGGAGGCCGCCGTCGCGTTGGCGGGAATCGCCGACGTTCCGCTGGTGTCCACAATCTCCAGGATGCTTTATCCCGACGAGGCGCCGGATTTTCTGGGAAATGCACTGAAACATATTTCCGGAATCGATGAATTTCAGCATCATGCCATAAAACGGGGCGTGGAATGGATCATCCGGAACTCCATGCGCGATTTTTCCTATGACGGAATAGAAAATCTCAGGAAGGTCAACGGCAGGTTCGTGTCCATGTCCAACCACAGGGACATAATAGTGGATCCGGCCATTGCCCAGTATATACTCGCGACCAACGGTTTCCCCACCTCGCAGCTCTGCGTGGGCGACAACCTCCTCTCCAATCCCTTCGTGGCCACTCTCCTGAAAGCCAACAAGATGATAAAGGTCGTGCGCGGAGTCAGCGCCAGGTCCCTCCTGATGGCCTCCAGGCATCTTTCGGAATATATAAGGCAGACCGTCACCTCCGGCGAGAGCTCGGTCTGGATCGCCCAGAGGGAAGGCCGCGCCAAGGACGGCTTCGACCTTACAAGCCAGGGCCTGGTCAAGATGCTGGACATGAGCGGAACCGGGGATTTCGTCTCCGACTTCATGGAACTCAACATAATACCGCTGAGCATATCCTATGAATATGAGTCCTGCGACATCCTCAAGGCGAGGGAAATCCTCATTTCCCGCACGCAGAAGTATGTGAAGCGGGAGAACGAGGACGTGGAGAGCATAGTCCAGGGCATCCGCCAGTGGAAGGGCTGCGTGCACCTTAACATAGGCGAGCCTCTGAGCCGCGCCGAGATCGAAGAGGCCGCAGGATGCGTCAAGAACGACCGCTACACTCTCATCCGCCGTGCTGTGGACAGGCGCATCATAAAGGGCTACCGCCTCTGGAAGACCAATTATATGGGCTATGACCTTGCCGAGGGGACAGACAAATACGCCTCGAACTACACAGCCGAAGAGCTGGAGAGTTTCAAGGCGTATATCGAAAGGCAGCTGGACACCGTGGAGCCTTCGCTCGACAGGAACGAGCTGCGTGAAATCCTTCTCGGAATCTACGGCAACCCTGTCATCGCCAGGGAAAACCTCGAATCAGGCATTCAGAGCTAGCCTTTTCAGGACAGCTTCTGAGAATCGATGTGGACATCCATCTGCGGGAAGGGGAACTCTATCCCGTTCTCGGGCAGTCCCACATAGATCTTTTCCTGAATGGAATAGAGCACAGGCCAGTAATCCTTGACATAGACCCATGCCCTGAGGGCGAAATCCACCGAGCTTTCGCCCAGCGTCTCTATGTTGACCGACGGGTCGGCGGCTCCGGGCACCGAGCTGTCCACTATGCGCGGGTCGGTCTTGATTATGTCCAGCAGGACCTGGCGGACCTTCTTAGGGTCGGAGCCGTATGCCACGCTGACTATCCACTGGCACCTGTGCACTGGCTTGTCGGAGAAATTGTCGATGTTGCCGTTGAACAGGGCGCCGTTGGGCAGGATTATTATGGAGTTGGCATAGGTCCGGATCTTGGTGTTCACTATGCTCACCTCGGTGACATAGCCCTCATAGCCCTGGGCCTTGATGTAGTCGCCGATCTTGAACGGCCTGAACAGCAGGATCATGAGGCCTCCGGCGAAGTTCTGGGCGGTTCCGCTCAGCGCCATGCCTATCGCCATACCTCCTGCGGCCAGGATGGCGGCGAAGGACGTGGTGTTGACACCCAGAGTGCCTATGGTGGCGAGTATCAGCAGGACGGTCATCGTTATGGTCACCAGGCTGGTGACGAACGAGCTCAGCGTCTTGTCCGAATGGCGTCTCTCGAAGAACTTGCGGATCAGCTGCTTGAGCTTCTTTATGAGCCAGGCGCCGATAATGTAGATGACGATTGCGGCCAGAAGCTTCAGGCCGAAATCCATCGCCTTCTGGCTCAGCTGGGTGAGGAAGGCGTTGGGATCCTCGGTAAGAAGCTCCGCCATGTTCTGCATGGCCACCTTGGCCGAATCCGCCTGAGCGGCCAGCTGCTCTTCGTCCACTACACTGAGGTTGTCAGCGGCGAACAGTGGTAAAAAGCTCATCGGTATGCGTTTTTGCGGTTAAAAAAGACCGTTTACGGCGGCGACTATCTCTTCGACGGGCAGGTCCTGGCTCAGGACCAGATCCGGCTCGCGCTTGATGAGACCGTGGTTGGTGGCGTTCAGCATGCCGCCTCCGGTGATGTTCAGCATTATGACCTCGTCGGGCTTGACGTCGCCCTTCTCCACGGCCTGTTTCAGGCAGGCCACGGCGCATGCGGCTGCGGGGAAGATGTCCACTCCCTCGAACTTGAAGAACTGGAGTATGGCGTTCACGATCTGGTCGTTGTTGGCGGCATACATGTCTCCGCCCGATGCCTTGAGCACGTCATAGAGGCCTCCTGCGAGGGAATACGGCGGTTTTCTGTTGGACAGCACCGTGGCCAGGATCACCTCGGCGTTTCTTCTGGACTCTTCCGGGGTGATGGGCACGAGCTCCCTGCTGCCGGCCTTCCAGGAGTCATACATGAGGGTGTAGGGCTTGTTCTGGCAGGCATAGATCCTCATGTTGTTCTTGCCGAAACGGCCGTCGGCCTCGAGCCTCTGGGCGTTCTCCCATGCGGCGATGGCTCCGGTGCCGCTTCCCACAGCCTGGAAATAGGCGTCGGGGATTCTGCCGATGACTTCGGCCGCGGAGAGGACCGTGGTGCCCATTCCGTCGCGGCGCGCCACGTTCTTGGCTCCGCCCTCGGCGAAGTAGCGGGGATCCTTGCAGAGCTTGTCGCCCAGGGCTATGGCGTCATAATAGTCTGTCCCTTTGGGAGTTGCGATGACTTTGACGCAGGGCTTGAGGGGCTTGGCGAACCAGAGGTCGTTGATGTTGTCCTCGGGGATGCAAATCACCAGGGGAATGTTGTTGTCGGAGCAGACTCTGGCGAAGGCCCTTGCGGTGTTGCCGGCGGACTGCACCACCAGCACCTTCTTGGTCCTTTTGGGCAGTCTGGCGCAGACGGCATAGGCCTCGGTCTCCTTGAAGGAGCAGGTCTCCATGCGGGCGCCGATCTTGGGCCAGCAGCCGGAGAAGGTTATATACAGATTGTTGAGTCCCAGCACTTTGGCCAGGCCGGTGCTCTTATAGGTCACAGGGGCGTGCGAGTTCCTGAGGGTGCGGACGATGGGAAGCCAGTCGGCATATCTGTAGAGACCCTTCAGGTCGTCGCGGGGAGTGAAACGCTGCTGATAGACGGCGCGCACGAGCGAGGGGGAAGGGGACTGGGGATCGGCCAGAGTCCAGCCTTCGTCCATGAAAATCCTCCCGTCGGCGACGTTCTGGAGCTTATAGGAAGTGGGTTTGAAAGTTGCCATTGTATGAGTTGTATTTTAATGATTTACAGATGTTTGAACAGCCAGAAGATGTATGCGGCATAGCACAGCAGGAACAGTGCGGCGTCGCATCTGCCGATCTTGTCGTTTCTTCCGGTGTATGCGGCCAGCAGCAGGAGCACCGCGCTCAGTATCAGCACACCCATGTCCACAAAGGTTATGGACGCCAGCGAAAGGGGAGTGATCACGGCCGATCCGCCGAGTATCAGCAGGATGTTGAAGATGTTGGAGCCTATGACGTTGCCAAGGGCGAGCTGGCCCTTCTTCCTGGCGGCGGCCACCACACAGGTGGCGAGTTCCGGCAGGGAAGTCCCGCCCGCAAGAATCGTGATCGCCACGAACTTGTCGCTGACATGGAGCACCCGGGCTATGGCGGTGGCGGAGTTCACGAAGAGCTTGCCGCCGGCGACCAGAGCCGCTATTCCGCAGACTATCAGGACTATGGACACGAAGGTGCCGCGGGTTTTCGTCTCGCCTTCATGCTCGTCGGGATCCTGTCTGCCGTTCTTAAGGGAGCGGTACATATAGATTCCGAACAGTACGAGCATCAGTATGCCGTCCAGGCGTCCCAGGGTGTTCTCGCCGATTCCGAACAGGGATTTCTTCATTCCCAGCGCCAGGACCAGCAGTGAAACCGCTATGTTTATCGGAACGACCTCTTTCTTTGTGTCGGGGCTGAGCGCGAGGGGGAGAATGAGGGCCGTGATGCCGGTTATGAACAGGACGTTGAAGATGTTGGAACCGATCACGTTACCTATCGCCACGTCGGCGTTGCCCTCAATGGCTCCGAGAAAGCTCACGACCATCTCGGGGGCGGATGTCCCGATGCCGACTATGGTGAGACCTATCACGAACTCGCTGATTCCGGCCTTTCTGGCCACGCTGGAGGAGCCGTCCACCAGAATTTCGGCGCCGCCCACGATCAGGACGAGCCCGAGTATCAAAAGAATGACTGTCAATAACATTCTTCTAAGATAGCTATATTTTTCTAAATGAGGTCCAGGGCGCAGATGTTTTCCACGTGCTGGGTGTGCGGGAACATGTCCACGGGCTGCACGGCGGTGATTCTGTACTTGCTGCAGAGCACTGCGAGGTCTCTGGCCTGGGATGCGGGGTTGCAGCTGACATAGACTATGCGTCCGGGGGCGGCGTCAAGTATCACCTTGGCCACGTCGGGGTGGATTCCGGCCCTGGGCGGGTCCAGAATGACCACGTCGGGGCGGCCGTTCTCCTCTATGAAGGCGGGGGTGAGGACGTCTTTCATGTCTCCGGCATAGAAGCGGCAGTTGTCTATGCCGTTCATGCGGGTGTTCATCTTGGCATCCTCGATGGCCTCAGGCACATATTCGATGCCCACCACGCGGCTTGCTTTGCCAGAGACGAACTGGGCTATGGTGCCGGTGCCGGTGTAGAGGTCATAGACGGTCTCCGAGCCGGTGAGGGCGGCCAGCTTCCTGACTGCGCTGTAGAGCTTGTAGGCCTGCAGGCTGTTGGTCTGGTAGAACGACTTCGGCCCGATCCTGAAACGGAGGTTCTCCATGGTCTCGGTGATGCATTCGTCGCCCTTGTAGAGGATGCACTCCTGGTCCGAAACCGAGTCGTTCAACTTAGTGTTAATTATATAGTAAAGCGAAGTTATCTGAGGGAAGGCTTCAAGTATTGCATTCAGCAGGCCCTCGCGGGTTTCGCGGTCCTCGCGGAAGAAAACGAGTATCAGCATGACCTGGCCGTTCTCGGCCGTACGGATGATCATGTTACGGATGTAACCATGGTTCTCGCGTATGTCAAAGAACTCCAGCCCGTGCTCCAGGGCATATTTCTTCACGAAAAGGCGTATGGAATTGGAGGGCTCGCGCTGCAGGTGGCAGTTCTTGATGTCCAGAACCTTGTCGAAGAACTTTCCCACATGGAATCCCAGTCCGCAGCGCTCGGCCGGGGAGAGATTCTCCGGATTTTCGTCCTTTTCCAGCCATCTCTTGCAGGAGAACGTGTATTCCAGCTTGTTTCTGTAGTATTCGGTGCGGTCGGAGGGGATTATCGGGGAAATCTCCGGAATCTGCAGATGTCCGATCCTCACGAGCTGGTCATAGACCTGCTGCTGTTTGGCCACAAGCTGGTCCTCATAAGGCAGCGGCTGCCATTTGCAGCCTCCGCAGACTCCGAAATGCTCGCAGAACGGGGCGAGCCTGCGCTCCGACGGCTTCACGATGTCGGTGATGAAACCCTCCAGATAGTTTTTCTTCTTTTTGGTGACGCGGACGTTGACCACATCGCCGGGCACGGCGAAGGGGACGAAGAGAACCGCGCCGTCCACATGGGCGAGGGCCTTGCCTTCGGCGGCTACATTTTCTATGAGGACATTCTCTAAAAAGAGGTCTAGTTTCTTTCTGGACATAGGTTAGTTAACATAATATAAATTGTGTAACAAAACTGCGAAGGTGCTTCAATTGCGGAGACGAAGTTAACAATTATCAATTTCTTTTTGTGTAATTTTACGCGGCCGCTGACGTTTTTGAGGCCACTCCGAAAGGCCCCCGGACGTCCGAAAACGCCGAAAATGGCGCCAAAAAAGCCATAACAAAAAAGTTAGGCAAATAAACGCCTTTGTTTTATTAATTAAAAATCAGATGACTGCGTCTTTACCTCCGCTTCCGGAACGAATGAGGCCCAAAACCCTCGAAGAATATGCCGGACAGCGGCATCTTGTGGGAAAAGGCTGTGTCCTGAGGAATCTCGTGGACTCCGGCAACCTCACTTCGTTCATCCTGTGGGGCCCTCCTGGAGTCGGAAAGACCACGCTTGCCCGCATTGTCGCCACCTCGCTGGACCGTGAGTTCTACACGCTCTCGGCGGTCAGCGCCGGGGTCAAGGACGTCCGCGAAGTCATCGACAAGGCCCGCGCCGACCGCGCCTCAGTGTTCGGAGCCGTCAAGGGCGCCCCGATACTCTTCATAGACGAGATCCACCGTTTCAGCAAGTCTCAGCAGGACGCGCTTCTGGGCGCCGTGGAGGACGGCAGCGTGGTCCTGATCGGCGCCACGACAGAGAACCCTTCGTTCGAAGTGATCGGTCCCCTGCTGTCCCGCTGCCAGGTTTTTGTGCTTAAGTCATTGAATAAAGATGACTTAGAGGCGCTGATGAACCGCGCGCTCAGGGAAGACGTGATTCTCGGAGGCATGGACATAACCGTCCGCGAGGACGAGGCCCTGCTCCGCTACAGCGGCGGTGACGCCCGCAAGCTGCTCAATATGCTCGAAATCCTGGTGGACTCCTTCTCCGCCGGCGAAAAGATAGTGATAGACAATGCCGTAGTGGCCTCAAAGCTCCAGGAAAACCCCGCGCGCTATGACAAGGGCGGCGACATGCACTATGACGTCATCTCCGCCTTCATAAAGAGCATCCGGGGGTCCGACCCCAACGCGGCCATATATTATCTGGCCAGGATGATAGAAGGCGGCGAGGACCCGATTTTCATAGCCAGGCGCCTGTGCATATCCGCCAGCGAGGACATCGGACTGGCCAATCCCAATGCCATGCTCATAGCCGAGGCCTGCATGCGGACCGTGTCGGAGATAGGCATGCCCGAAGGCCGGATTCCGCTGGCCGAGGCCACCGTCTATCTGGCTTCGTCCAGGAAGAGCAATTCGGCCTATCTTGCGATAAATGAAGCACTTGAGTTTGTGCGCAAGAATCCCGGACTCCCCGTCCCGCTGCATCTGCGCAATGCGCCCACCAAGCTGATGGAAGAACTGGGCTACAGCGACGGCTACCGCTATGCCCACGACTACCCCGGCCATTTCACGGACCTGGAGTTCATGCCCGATGCCGCTTCGGGGAAAGTGTTCTACCATCCCCAGGACAACCAGCAGGAACAGAAGCTGAATTCATATCTGGAGGCGTGCTGGCCCAAGTATTACGGGTCTGAAGGGGAAAATCAGAAGGGATAGCCCACTCCGAAATGGACGGCGAAGTTGTCGCCCCTGAGCCATTTGTCCGGCGAAATCCATCTCTGGCCGTCGTCCATGGCGGGATCGTGGATCTGGATTCCCATGTCGAGTCTCACCAGAATCACGCTCAGGTCGAGCCTGAGTCCGAGCCCCCAGTTGGCCGCTATGCTCTGGAAAAAGGTGTCCGCGAGGAGTCTCCCCTTTCCCGAATCCGAGCTTTCTCCGGCCTGGAAGGTCCAGATGTTGCCGGCATCGACAAAGGTCGCGCCCGAGAACTTCCAGAAAAGCGGATATCTGAATTCCACATTGGCCTCGAGCTTCATGTCTCCGGACTGGTTGGGCACCTTGAAGCTGGTCTCCTTCTTGGCGAGACCCGGGCCCACGCTCCTTACCTGCCAGCCTCTCAGGCTGTTGGCGCCTCCCGCGAAGAAATGCTGCTCAAAAGGAAGAGCGTCGGAGTTGCCATAGGCATATCCTGCGCCGCCCTGCAGCCTCGTGGCGAGCGAAAGCTTGTCTCCCCTGCCGAAAAACCAGGTTCTGCCCAGGGTCAGTTCTCCCCTGACATATTGCGAATACGGTGTGTTCCAGATCATTGACGAGCCTGTCGCATCCTTTTTCATATAGCTCTTGAATGCGCTCAGGACATTTCCGGCTATGTCGAAATCCACCTTGGCATAGTGGTAGTCGGTCTTGGGGTTGGCGTCGGAATTGGTCGTGTAGTAGAGCACGGAACCCAGGCCCAGGTCGAAGTGGTTCTGATAGGCATCCATAAGGAAAGGATTGCCGCTCAGCGTGTTATAGAATTCCTGGTCCATATGGAACAGCCTCACGATCTTGAGCTGGACGGGGAAGATCTGATAGTTGAGCTTCTTCACCGTGCCGGAATAGCCATAGGACGCGGAGATGATCCTTCTGGAATACTCGGTCCTGTCCTGGTGGTTATAGGACGCCTTGATCTCGGTCCTGGGGACTATGCCCTTGAACCTGCTGCCCGGAATCCCCACGAATCGCGGCAGGGTGAGCCCGGCCGAGACGCCGAAGATCTTGGAACCCACATACTTGCCCGGCTTGAACTGGATGTCGCTCATGAAGCTGAGGTTGAGCATCTCGCCCCCGTGGAAAATGTTGCGGTGGAAGAACGAGAGCTCGGGGGAGATTCCGATCAGCCCCGACGAATTGGAGGAGGCCTCCAGATTGAACTTGAAGCCCTGCTGCCTGGCGGGAGCCAGGTTTATGTCGCAGTCCACCCTGGCGGAATCGGCCTTGGTGAGGGATATGGTCACACCGCCCAGTGAGCTGAGCGAAGACATTCTGTTATAGGTGTTTGTGACGGTGGTCTCAAGGTATGGTTCACCCGGACGGACGGTGTTCAGGCCGGTGAGGACGCTTTCCTTTATGCGGAAATCCTCAGGGATGCTGATGCCCACCCTGCCGAAGGTGAACTTCTTTATCTCTTCGGCGTCCCTGGGGGTCTGCGACCTGGTGTATTCCCTCACGGACATGCGCAGGCGCGCCTTGCCGTCGTGCGACGAGGTGTCGGCCTCGAAGAACCAGTTGTTTTTCGAGAAATCATAATAGCCCATGCCCTTGAGGCGGGCGGAGGCCCTCTCCGACTCCTTTTCCAGAGCCGATTCCGACAGGAAACTCCCCTTCCGCACCGTGGTCATGGCCGTGTCGGCGAGGAAATCGGCTGCGAACTCTCCCCTTTCGGGCAGCGAAAGCTCAAGGCTGTCAATCACATAGCGCTTTCCCAGCGACACGTTATAGACCGCCGTCACCTTCTTCTTCCTCACGGCGATGTCCGCGTCCACGGAGGAGCCGTAGTAGCCGATATATTCCAGATGGTTGGCGATGTTTTCGGCCGAGGACTCCAGCAGGTCCGCGTCATAGATGACGGGCGCGTTGCCGATTTTGCGGAAGAACTTGTCCATCAGAGTGTTGTTCTTCTTGCCGGACCAGTTATAGACGCACAGGAGCGGGTTCCATGAGCCGGGCTTCTGCTTGATATAGGAGTTGAGCTCGCCGGGATTGAAGGACTTGTCTCCGCCGGTGACGTTGACCTTGTTCTTGGTCAGCCTGTACTGGCCGTCATCCAACACCCTCGTCGTGCTGCATGAAAAAAGAAGCAGCGAAAGCAGAAAAACGAGGAATATGTGAAATGTCTTGCCCTCCATATGGCCCATGAATCATACAAATTTAGGTGCAGTTTTGATTTTATCCAAATTTTACCCATATTGAATAATATTTGTCAAAAGGAAGAAAATGCCACCTATTTCAAATAATCAGATAAAGCTGATAAAATCGTTGTCGGACAAAAAGTTCCGCGACAAATACGGCCTGTTCGTGGTCGAGGGCGAGAAGATGGTTTCGGAGGCTCTCGCCTCCGGTTTCTCGGTGGAGGAAGTTTACAGGAAGGAAGACATAGGCGAAAAGGCCATGGAGAGAATCACCGGCCTGTCCTCCCCTTCCCCCGTCCTGGCCCTCGTCAGGAAGCCCGCGGACGTGGACCGCGAGACGGAGGAAGCCCCTGAAAACGGGCTCCATCTGCTGCTCGACTGCGTCAAGGACCCCGGCAACATGGGCACCATAATAAGGCTCGCCGACTGGTTCGGAATCACTTCGGTGACGGCCGCGCCGGGCTCTGTGGACATATTCAGCCCCAAGGTGGTGCAGTCCACCATGGGCGCGCTGTTCAGGATAAGATTCCGCTACGGCGACATCCCCCGGCTCTGCCGCAGGTTCGAAGCCGCCGGCGGCTGCGTCTATGGCACCTTCCTGGACGGGGAAAACCTATGGACGGCGCAGCTTGAGACCGGAAAGGACAGGCCGGTGGCCGTGGTCATAGGCAACGAGTCGCGGGGCATATCCCCCGAAACGGCCGCCTGCATAAGCCGCAGAATCACCATTCCCCCCTTCCCGCAGGGCCACAACGGCCCCGAATCGCTCAACGCCGCGGTCGCGACAGGCGTGACCATAGCAGAATTCCGCAGAAGAACATTATAGGACCGACATTTCACCATGGACAGACAACCGGATTTCCCGACTCACACCTATGAGTCTCTGATGCTGTACCGGATCAAGCGCGTGCTCATGATCTGCAGCAACTACGACGCCTTCATCATGGAGGAAGACGGACGCATAGAGTCCAGAATAGCAAAGGAATACATGGATCTCAACATATCCAATCCCCCTTCGTTCATCTGGACCAACACCGCCGACTCGGCCAGGAAGATAATCGGGGAGGACTCCGGAATCGACATGGTGATCTGCATGTACAACGAGCACGACAGGGAGATTTTCCCCTTCGCCGCGGAGCTCAAGTCCATGGGCCGCGACATCCCGTTCGTCCTGCTCATCCACTATTCCAGGGAGATACGCAAGAAGGTCATCTCCAGTTTCGACAACGGCGTGGACTATCTGTTCAGCTGGCACGGCAACGCCGACCTCATTCTGGCCATAATCAAGCTCTATGAGGATAGCCGCAACGCCGAGAACGACATTCTGAAGGTGGGCGTGCAGGCCCTTCTCCTGGTGGAGGACTCCATCAGATACTACTCCACCTACCTCCCCGAGCTCTATAAGCTTGTCCTGACGCAGAGCAACGAATTCCTTAAGGAGACCCTGAACGAGGACCAGCAGAAGAACAGGAAGCGCTCCAGGCCCAAGATTCTCCTGGCCCGCTGCTACAGCGAGGCGCTTGAGCTCTATGGAAAATACAGGGGCAACTTCACCGGCATCATCACCGATGTGGGCATGGTGAACCGCGTGGGCGACCATGAGAGCACCGAGAACCATATGGCCGGATTTGACCTTGTGCGTTATATAAGGCAGGACAGCCCGCTGATGCCCATACTGATGCAGTCGTCGCAGGGCAATCTGGAAAAGGACGCGAAAGCGATGAATGTGGGCTTCGTGAAGAAATATTCCAGGACCCTGTTCATGCAGCTCTCCGACTACCTGAAGAACGAGTTCGGCTTCGGCGACTTCGTGTTCAAGGACGAGGACGGGGCTGAATATGGCAGGGCCTCCAGCCTGTTCGAGCTCAGCGCGCTCGTCGATAAGGTGCCCGACGACATACTCGTCAGCAACACCTCCCGCAACATGTTCTCAAAATGGTTCTTCGCCCGCGGGCTGTTCGGGCTGGGCACGAGGTTCCGCGGCGAGCATCACATAGTCGCCGGCGAGGCCAGAGAATTCATTAAGAACCAGATCTATGCCTACCACAAGTCCGTGGGACGCGGCATAATAGCCCGGTTCAGCGCGGACAACTATGCCGACTACATCCGCTTCGCCCGCGTCGGCGACGGCTCCATAGGCGGCAAGGCCCGCGGTCTGGCCTTCCTCAACCGCCTGATACAGAAGTACTCGCTGTTCCATGCCTATGAAGGCATCTCCATATCCATCCCCAGGATGATAGTCATAGCCTCCGACTGGTTCGACGAGTTCATCCAGGAGAACGGACTCCAGTACATCATAGATTCCGAGCTGACCGACGACGAGATCCTTTCCGAATTCGTGGCTTCCCGACTCCCCGAGTCGCTGATAGCCCTGCTCAGGAAATATCTCGAGACGGTCCGCACGCCGCTGGCCATAAGGTCCAGCTCCAAGCTCGAGGACAGCAACTACCAGCCCTTCGCCGGGGTCTATTCCACCTACATGATCCCCTGCATAGAAAACGGCGACCAGATGCTCCGCATGCTGGACAAGGCCATAAAGAGCGTCTATGCTTCGGCCTTCTACAACGGCAGCAGGACCTATGTCCACTCCACCGGCAACCTCCAGAGCGAGGAGAAGATGTCCGTGATAATCCAGGACATATGCGGCTCCAGGCACGCCGGGCTCTATTATCCGATGATGTCGGGAGTGGCGCGCAGCGTGAACTATTACCCTGTGGAGGGCGAGTCGCCCCAGGACGGAGTGGTGAACGCGGTCTATGGCCTCGGAAAGGCGGTGGTGGACGGAGACAGGACCCTGCGCTTCAATCCCGGCTATCCCGGCAAGATCCTCCAGCTTTCCAGGAACGACCTGGCCCTGAACAGCACCCAGTCCATGATGTATGCGCTCGACCTGCGCCCCGGAGCATTCAAGATCTCCAAGAACGACAGCATAAACCTCGTCACCCTCCCCGTGACCGAGGCTCTGGAGCAGGACCCCAACCGCGACCTGGTGTTCTCCACCTTCGACCTGTCCAACGACATGATAGTGCCCGGCACCCATGCGTCCGGCCCCCGGATTGTGTCCTATGACGCCATACTCAAATATGGACGCTTCCCGGTGGCCAAGGCCCTGGACGACATACTCAAGATCTGCCGCAAGGAGCTTATGGGCGAGGTGGAAATAGAGTTCGCCGCCGACCTGAGGAGCGACGGCAGGCTGGCCCTGAGGCTGCTGCAGGTGCGTCCCGTCGGAGAATACGGAGCCCACAGCGACGCCGATTTCGATGCTCTCAGGAATTCACTTACAGAGACTTACGTAACCTCCAAGGAGGCTCTCGGCAACGGCTTCATGGAGGGGATTGACCGCATAGTCTATATCTCCCCCGCCGTGTTCGACACCCTCAAGACCCGGGAAATGGCCGCGGAAGTGGCCAGGATAAACGCGTCGCTGCGCGAAGAGGGGCACGGCTACCTGCTCATAGGCCCCGGCAGATGGGGCTCTTCGGTGCCGAGTCTGGGCATTCCGGTCATATGGAGCGACATCTCCGAGGCCAGGATGATAGTGGAATGCAGCATAGAGGGGCTTCGCGTGGAGCCCAGCCAGGGCACGCATTTCTTCCAGAACATCACCTCGCTGGGCGTGGGCTATGTGTCGGTGGACACGGTGGAGGACCCGTCATCGCTCAACACCGGGGCTCTCGACGGACTCAAGTGCCTCTTCAGCGGGACCTATGCCAGGGTGCTGGAATGTCCGGAAGGGTTCACGGCCTATGTGGACAGGAAATCAAACAGAGCCGTGGTCGGGGTCAAGCCTTAGCATCACCGCGTCATAGGCCTTGACCTGCACCCGGACCGGGACGGAAGGGTTGGATCTGCAGGTCTGGGGCAGAGCCATCCAGTCGAAGGCGTGCTGCGGGATGTATATGTCCATGTCGGCGTCTTTTCCGGCGAAATTGCAGACGAAGAGCAGAGTGGTGTCGTCCTTATGGCGCAGGAAGGCGAAGTGCCTGTCCTTGTCGAAGCCTCTGGAAGTGAGGTTGCAGTAGCACAGGTCATAGGTGACGCCCTCCGTTATGGCCGGCTCCGAGGCCGCCAGGCTCAGCGCCCTGCGGTATCTTTCGAGCAGCGCATAGGTCTTTTCGTCGAGCCTCTTGCGGCCGTGCAGCGACTCATAGAGGTCCGAGACCGAATTGATTTTCCACCAGTCGAATATGGTGGTGCGGTTGTTCTTGCCGCTCATGCCCTCGCAGTCCTGTCCGCTCTCCCCCACTTCTTCGCCGAAATACAGCATGAAAGGCGCAGTGTTGAAGAAAAGCGAGGCGTAAAGCGCCGAGAAACAGTGCTCGGCGTTCCCTGCCAGCTCCGGCGAGGGGAATCTGGGCTCGTCATGGTTCTCCAGGAAATTCAGGACCTTGGGCTGCAGGTCTCCCAGATACTGCCAGTTGCCGGTGATCCTCCTGGTGCTCTGCCATTCCTCCACCGGGCCGTCGTCCGCGGCGGCGTTTCTGCGGACGATGTCGCGGAGAGCGTCATAGAGGCCTGACTTGTCATACATCAGGTCGAAGCCCACCTTGCGGACATAATTGGAATACTGGCTCCTGTTATAGATCTCGCCTATGAAGATGACCTCCGGGAACTCCCCCTTGATCTGCTCTATCAGCCACTTGAGGAAGGCCGAAGGGACTAGCTCCACCATGTCGCAGCGGAAGCCGTCCACGCCCTTTTGCGCCCAGAAGCGGACCGCCTCATACATCTTGTTCCAGGTGCCGGTGTGGAAGTCGCAGTAGTTGATCTTCACCGAGTCATACCAGTCGTTGATTCCGGGCGCGGAGCTGTAGCAGTTGCCCGTGGCCTTGGCCGGATACTCGCTGTAGCCGCTCTTCACCGGCAGCTTCAGCCTCTCTCCTGGATAATAGAAAAAGTCGTTCTCGGGAAGCCAGTGCCTGGTCACGTCGTCCTCGGCTCCGAGCACCGGATGGCCGTTGGCATCCCTGCCGTCCTTTATGGGGCCCGGCGAGACCCTGCCATAGTCCCTGGCCACATGATTGGGCACGAAGTCTATGATCACCTTCAGGCCGGCCTCATGGGTCCGCCTCACCAGGTCCTCGAATTCGGCCATGCGGTTGTCCGGATCTGAGGCCATATAGGGGTTGACGTCGAAATAGTCTATTATCGAATAGGGGGAGCCGGCGTCGCCCTTCACCCATGAAGAGTCGGAGGGAGAACAGCCTCTGGTCCTGCATGCGGTGGCATGGCGTATTATGCCTGTGTACCAGACATATGAAGCCCCGAGACTTCTTATGTGAGCGAAGGTTTCGGAATCTATGGAAGCGAAGGTTCCCGTTCCGTTCTGTTCGATTGAGCCGCCTTTGACTCTGCCGCCGCCGGAGTTGCCCCACAGCCTGTTCAGCATCTGATATATGATGAATTTCATATGGTGAATTTCAAAACATCCCCTCTCCCCTTGCAAAAAGCATGAAAAAAGACCGCCGTCAGAGGGAAAATTTCGTGACGGCGGCCTGTGATTTTCGGAATCTGTCCGGATTACCAGTTCAGAATCTTCTTGAAGTCATATCTGGACGGGTCCTTGACATACTTGGCAGCGGCCTCATAGTCGGCCTCGCTGATGTATTCGGCGATGTACTCGTAGTAGTTGGAGACGGTGCCGCTCTCGATATCGACCATTCTGGGAGGAATCTTGCCGGTCTTGGGATCCTGGATGTCGGCGAGATAGAGAGGAGCCACGTTGCCATAGGAGTCCACATAGACCATGCAGCCGGTCTTGCCCTCCTTGAAGAGGTGATAGACGCCCATTGCGAGCTCGGTGCAGTAGGTCAGGTCATAGGCCACGGGGTCCTGGCAGCGGACATCATATCCGATCTCCACGGGACGGCTCTTGACCTTGAGGCCCTCCTTGGCGAACTCCTTCTCGAGCAGCTCGTTGAAGAGCACTGCCTTGGAGATCTTGCCGAGCTCGGGGTGGCCGTGCTCGTCATAGGAGAAGTGCACTCCGGCGGCAGCTGCCTCCCTGGCCACTTCCTCGTTGTGGAACAGGCCTTCGGCGGCGATGATGGTGCCGTAGTCGATGCCCTCGATCTTTCTCTTGAGGATGGCGGAGATGGACATGCGGATGATCTTGTCCAGAGTCATCTCGGTCTTGTTGAAGATCTCGGGGATGATGGTCATCGGGCAGTGGGTAGCCTCTCCGATGCCGAGGGCGAGCGAGCCGCAGCTTCTGCCCATGGCGGAGATCACCAGCCAGTTGCCGGAAGTCCTTGCGTCCTCATAGACCGTCCTGGCGAGATGAGCGCCCTCGTTCTTTGCGGAGTTGTATCCGAAAGTGGGAGTGTTGTTGGGCAGCGGAAGGTCGTTGTCGATGGTCTTGGGGCAATGTATGTTGGCGATGGGATAGTTCTTCTCGGCCAGGAACTTGGAGATCCTGTTGGCGGTGGAGGCGGTGTCGTCTCCTCCGATGGTGACGAGAAGCTTGATGTTGTTGTCCTTGAAGAGGTCGAGGTTGAAATTCTCGGCGAAATCCTTGTCGGTGGGTTTGAAGCGGCTCATCTGGAGATAGGAGCCTCCCCTGTTGAAGTACCTGTCGGCCTTGAAGAAGTCGATGTCTTCTGTCCTGGCCTCCTTGGAAAACAGTCCGGAATAGCCTCCGTGCAGTCCTATGACCCTATAACCTTTTCTGAGAAAAGTCTTTGCGACGCTCATTGAAACAGTGTTCATGCCCGGAGCAGGGCCGCCTCCGCAGAGGATGATGATTGAATCCTTCATTTTTCAGGTATTTATGATTGTTTACACACTACTTTATGCGCTATGCGCTTCGGGGTGCAAAAGTACTGCTTTCGCTCAAAGTATGCAAGAGAAAATAATCGCCGTTTATTCGTATATTTGTAATTTATCAGAGAGACTGTAAACATGGACAGACAGCAGGCGGAAAAAAGGGTCGCAGAGCTCAGGGACACACTCTGGGAGAACAGCCGCAGATATTATGTGGACAACGCCCCCGTCATGAGCGACTATGACTATGACGCGCTCATGCGGGAACTCGGCGACCTGGAGAAGCAGTACCCCGACCTCGTCACTCCCGACTCCCCCACCATGAAGGTCGGAAGCGACCTCGAGGACGGCAGGGGCCTCCTTGACTCCCGTTCCGGGAGCGACTTCGCCCGCTATCCCCACAAGTATCCCATGCTGTCGCTCGGCAACACCTACAGCATCTCCGAGATCGAGGATTTCGCCGCCAGGGTGACAAAGTCGCTCGGCAAGGACTTCTCCTTCTGCTGCGAGCTCAAGTTTGACGGCACGGCCATATGCCTCACCTACAGGCACGGAGTCCTTTTCCGCGCGCTCACCAGAGGCGACGGAGCGGTCGGCGACGACGTCACCGAGAACGTGCGCCACATCTCCGGCATCCCGCAGAAGCTCTCCGGCTCCGGCTATCCCGACGAATTCGAAATCCGCGGCGAGATACTCATGCCCTACAAGGCCTTCGACAAGATCAACGCCGCGCGCATCGAAAACGAGGAGCCGCCTTTCGCCAATCCGAGGAACGCCGCCTCCGGCTCGCTCAAGCTCACGGATCCCGCCGAGGTGGGAAGGCGCGGCCTGCAGTGCACTCTGTACCACATCCCCGCCCAGAGCGCGGACTTCGCGACCCACGACCAGGCCCTCGCGGCCGCAGCTTCGTGGGGACTGCCCGTTTCGGACAAGAGGCGCATCTGCCACGGCATAGGAGAGATAGAAGAATATATCCGCCACTGGGACTCGGCCCGCAGGGACCTGCCCTATGCGACGGACGGCATAGTGATAAAAGTCAACGAGATAGAGTTCCAGAGGGAGCTGGGATACACATCCAAGTTCCCCAGATGGGCCGTGGCCTTCAAGTTCAAGGCCGAGCAGGCCCTGGCCGAGGTCCTGTCCGTCGATTATCAGGTGGGCCGCACGGGCGCGGTGACTCCGGTCGCCAACCTTTCGCCAGTCCACCTTTCCGGAACCATAGTCAGGAGGGCCACGCTCAACAACGCCGGCCAGATGGCTCAGATGGACATAAGGATCGGGGACAGGGTCTATGTGGAAAAGGGCGGCGAGATCATCCCCAAGATAACGGGAGTCGAGAAGAAGCTCAGGCCCGCCGGGGCCGTGGTCCCGCATTTCCCCGAGGTCTGCCCCGACTGCGGCACGCCGCTCAAGAAGGACGAGGACGAGGCCAAGTGGTTCTGTCCCAATTACTACGGCTGCCCCACCCAGATCAAGGGCCGCATACTCCATTTCATGGGCAGGAAGGCGATGAACGTCATCGCCGGCGAGGCCACGGTGTCACAGCTCTATGACAGAGGCCTGGTGAAGACTCCGGCCGACCTCTATGACCTGAGGAAGGTGGATCTTCTGACTCTGGACGGATGGAAGGAGAAATCGGCCGACCGCTTCCTGGAGAGCCTCCGGAAGACCGTGGACGTGCCCTTCCCCAACGTGCTTTTCGCTCTGGGAATACGCTATGTGGGAGAGACCACGGCCAAGACTCTCGCGGAGCATTTCGGCAGCATAGAGAAGATGATGGAGGCGTCGAAGGAGGATTTCCTGAAGGTGCCCGACGTGGGCGAGGTGGTGGCCGGAAGCCTTTGCGACTATTTCGGCTCGCCCGACCATGTGGAAGAGATAAAGAGGCTCGGGGCCCGGGGACTCAGGTTCTCGATGGAGAAGAGACAGGCCGCGTCGTCGGCGCTCGAGGGCAAGACCATAGTCATAAGCGGAAACTTCAGCATCTCCCGCGACGGCATGAAGCGCCTGATCGAGGACAACGGCGGCAAGAACAGCTCTTCGCTCAGCGGCAACACCAGCTTCCTTCTGGCCGGGACCAAGCCCGGTCCGGAGAAGATGAAAAAGGCCGCTCAGCTGGGCATACCCGTGATTTCGGAAGACGATTTGCGCAAGATGCTGCCGCAGGACGCTTTGCGCGAAGAGCCGCAGGCTTTTGAAGAAGGTAATCTTTTCGGAGGACTGATATGAACCTGAAGGTGTGGATACGCATGGTCAGAATCCTGGCCGTGAAGATCATAAAATTCTTCACCCACGACATCTGGAATCTCGATGTCGAGGACTTTTCCAGATGGAAGAAATGGGGCATAAGCCTTTACACCATACTCGCCGCCTCGATGAAGGACTTTGCCGACAAGAAGATAGGCATCATGTCCGCGTCGCTCAGCTATTTCTGCACCGTCGCATTCGTCCCTTTCCTGGCCGTGTGCTTTGCGCTCACGGACGGTTTCGGACTCGGCGAGGTCGTGAACAGCATACTCAACGACAACATCTCTGACCCGCAGCTGGTGAGTGTGCTTAAAGGCGCGGCCGACAACATAATCGCCTCGGCTCAGGCCGGCGGCTTCGGACTGGTGAACGCCCTCGCGTTCATATGGCTCGTCATATGGATGATGATGCGTGTGGAGAAGGTGTTCAACGACGTGTGGATGGTCCCGGAGGCCGCCGTGGAGGAAAGAAGGAAGAGCAGAAACTTCTTCAAGAGCCTGGGCGTGGACCTCATGATCCTGCTGTTCTCCCCTTTTCTGATAATATTCTTTTTCGTGGGCACCATCGGATATGCCAAGCTGTTCGACAACGTGATTCCCAACTACAGCATAGTTTTCGAAGAGGTGAAATCCTTCCTCGGATGGACTATCTTCGCCGCGGTGGTCATACTGATCTTCTCGGCCATGTACAAGTTCATCCCCACTGCCAGGGTGAAATATAAATTCGCGCTGAAGGCGGCCATCATAGCCGGGCTGGCATTCACCGTGCTGCAATACTTATACCTTGAGACACAGCTGCTTGTGACGAGAATCAACGCCGTCTATGGAGCTGTCGCCGCCATTCCCCTTTTCCTGATGTGGATGAGATTCGGCTGGCTGATAACCATGCTGGGAGCCCAGTTCTCATTCTCGTTCCAGAATCCGGGACTAATCAAAGCAAAGGCAAGACAATGAGTTATTCGGTTTTTACACAGGAAGATTACGAACAGATCGCCCGGGAATATGCCGAGCTTAAAGAGGCCGCGATCAAGCGCTGCGCCAACGCGCGCGAGGTCGAGGTGGTCCAGCGGGCCTATGAGTTCGCCAACGAGGCCCACAAGAATGTCCGCCGCCGCTCCGGCGAGCCCTACATGATCCATCCCATCGCTGTGGCCAAGATAGTGGTCAGCGACATAGGCCTGGGCTACAAGTCCATAGCCGCGGCCCTGCTGCACGACGTGGTGGAGGACACGGACTTCACGGTGGAGGACATCAGCAAGATGTTCGGCGAGAAGATAGCCTCGCTGGTGGACGGCCTGACCAAGATCAAGAACGTCCTCGACACTCAGGACCGCCAGAACCAGGGCGGCGACCGGTATATCCAGAGCCTCCAGGCGGAGAATTTCAAGAGGATACTCCTCACCCTGAACGACGACGCCAGGGTGGTCCTGATCAAGCTGGCCGACAGGCTCCACAACTGCAGGACCATAGAGTTCATGCCCGAATACAAGAGGGACAAGATCCTGAGCGAGACCATGTTCATCTTCATCCCCCTGGCCCACAGGCTGGGTCTCTATGAGATCAAGTCCGAGATGGAGAACATATGGCTGAAGTATAAGGAGCCGGAGGCATATAACGAGATCACTTCTCTGATAAACAGAGACATAAGCGACAAGGAGGCCGCCATCGACGCCTTCATCAGGCCCATAGACGAGGCTCTGAAGAAGGCCGGCTTCATATATGAGATAAAGAAGCGCCAGAAGTCGCCCTATTCCATCTGGCACAAGATGACCACCAAGAACGTCACCTTCGACCAGATCTATGACCTCTATGCCATAAGAATAGTCTTCGACCCGGAAGGCAAGACTATCACCAAGGACATGGAGCGCGACCAGTGCTATCACATATTTTCCATAGTCACAGGCCTTTACAGATACAAGCCCGACAGGGTGCGCGACTGGGTGAAACACCCCAAGAGCAACGGCTACGAGGCCCTGCACTGCACGCTGCTGAGCGAGGACGGACTGTGGATAGAGGTCCAGATCCGCACCAGACGAATGGACGACATCGCCGAAAAGGGAATCGCCGCCCACTGGTCCTACAAGAGGGAGGGCTATGTGTCGGAGAATGACAGCGAGATGGACAAGTGGCTGGACAAGGTCAAGGAAGTGCTCATAAATCCGGATGTCAACGCCCTGGAGCTGCTGGACATCGTGCACAACGACCTGGTGATGTCCGACATAGTGGTGTTCACGCCGAAGGGCGAGCAGAAGACGGTGCCCAAGGGCTCCACGGTCCTGGATTTCGCCTATCAGATTCACACCGAGGTCGGAAACACCGCGGTGGCCGCCAAGGTGAACATGAAGCTGGTGCCGCTTTCCTATATTCTGAGGACCGGAGACCAGGTGGAGATTGTCACCGACCCGGAGTCCCGCCCCAAGAAGGAGTGGCTCCAGTTCCTCCAGACACGCTTGGCCAAGAGCTTGGTAATCAATTACTTCAAGTCAGACAAGTCGGCCGTCGTGCTTATGGGAAAGATGAGCCTCGAGGACCGCTTCAAGGAGACCGGCATCAAGGTGGACGAGCCCATGCTCAGGAAGCTGATCATCGCCACGGGCCAGAAGAACGTGGACGAGCTGTATTTCAAGTTTGCCCTGGGTCTGGTGAGTTTCGACACCCTGCAGGAGCTGGCCGCGAACATACGCACCGCCGACAAGGACAAATGGTACAAGAAGCTTTTCCGGCGCTCCGGCGGCGGAGAGGAAGGCGTGAAGAAGGACAGGACCGACTATATAATAGATTCGCCGTCCGACAAGCATAAATATATACTTGCCAATTGCTGCAACCCCATTCCGGGCGATGCCGTGGTGGGCTTCCTGGATCCGGCGACCGGCACCATAACCGTCCACAAGAAGACCTGCACGAGGGCCCAGAGCCTGGCCAGCAAGTATGGCGAGTGGATAGTCATGCCGCAGTGGGCGGAGGACGAGAAGAAGTCCTATGCCGTCAGGGTCAGCATCAAGGGCATAGACCGTGTGGGCATGCTGAACGAGATCACCCGCTATGTGTCCCTGGTGATGGAGGTCAACATAAAGCGGCTTAACATAGGCTCCGAAAACGGCCTGTTCACCGGCTATATAGACCTGGTGGTCCAGAACAAGGAGTCGCTCGAGAAGATAATCAAGAAACTGAAGAGCATAGACGGCATCCAGTCCGTCCTGCGCTCGGAGGTTTAACGCAGATGGAAATGAAGCTGTTCAAACTGTTAATAGACAAATACCTGCCCGTCATTCCGGTGGCGGCGGTGCTGGCCGGGGCGTTTTTCTCCCCTTCCTGCGCCAACACCACCACCCCTCCGAGCGGAGGAGTCAAGGACACCATCCCTCCCGTGATCGTGGGCCTGAACCCCCTTCCCGGGACCGCGAATTTCCCGGTGGACGGAAAGATAGAGATAGAGTTCAACGAGTATTTCACCGTCAAGGACGCCAAGGGCATATTCCTCTCCCCTCCCCAGAAAAAATCTCCAAAATACAGGATCAGGGGCAGGAAGCTGGTGGTCTATTTCGAGGAGGCTCTCCGCGAAGGCACGACCTATACGCTTGACCTCCAGAACGGAGCCGTGGCGGACAACAACGAGGGCAACCTCTATCCGGGCTATACTCTCTCCTTCTCGACCGGCGACCGGCTGGATTCCATGGCCGTGACCGGCACCGTGCGCGACTACAAGACTCTCCAGCCCGTCAAGGGGGCCACTGTGATGCTCTACAGGGACCATTCCGACTCCGCAGTGTTCAAGCAGCGCCCCGACGCCGCCGTCAAGACCGACGACTGGGGCTATTTCGCCATAAGGAACGTGGCCGACACTCTGTTCCGCATCTATGCGATTCAGGACGAGGGCAGTGACAATCTCTACAACCCCGACAACGACCTCATAGCTTTCGGCGATTCCGTCTTCCGCCCGACTATGGTGGCTTCGGACACTCTCAAGGAGCTGATGAAATATGACATGAAGGACACTGCGGCCTGCATGGCCAGGAATTCCCAGCATGAGCTCCTGCTCTTCAGGGAAAAGCCGTCCAAGCAGTATATAGTCAACAAGATGCGGACTTCCGACCGCTCGGCCTACATCACTTTCATGGCCCCCGGAGCGGAAATCGACTCCCTCTGGGTCGGCGGAGTCCCCTCTTCGCGGCTGATAATGCAGTTCAACCCCGAAAGGGACAGCCTGGAGCTGTGGATCAACGACAGGCGCCGCATGCCCGACACGCTGAATGTCTATGTGGACTATCTCAAGACCGATTCGCTGGGCGTCCCCTCGCCCTTCACCGAGCGTCTGCGCCTGGCCTCCGAGAAGAAGAAAAGCAAGAGGCAGTCGTGGCGCGACCTCAAGCATGAGGACACGCTCTGCGTCTATAGCGTGAGCGCGGCTCCCGAGACGGTGGAGCAGTATGGCTTCGGCATAGAGTTCAACAATCCCATAATCCGGGAGGGCTTCGACTCCGTGAAGCTGGTGTCGGTCAACCCCAGGCAGCAGAAGGCCCTGATGGCGTTCAGCGTCAGCAGAGACAGCGTGAACCTGAGGAAATACACCCTGACCCCCGGCGAGGAGCTGCGGCCCGGATATGAATACACGCTCAAGGTGCCCGGACGCATGTTCCGGGACATCAACGGGTTCTATAATGACAGCACCGAGGTGAAGGTCTCTCTTCCCAACGATGATAAGCTGAGCACTTTCACGCTGGAAATCAGCGGAGTGCAGGCGAGATATCTGGTGGAGCTGCTGGACGAGAAGCGCACCAAGGTCCTGAGGAGCTACAGCATATCGGCCGATTCCTCACTGAGGTTCCCCTATCTGAAGAAGGGAAAATACTCTCTCCGCCTGACCGAGGACAGGAACGGCAACGGCATAGTGGATTCCGGCAGCCTGCTCGGGCATGTCCAGAGCGAGAAGGTCAGATTCCTCACCCTGAAGGACGGGTCCTATGTGATCGAGATTCCCGAGGGCGCCGAAATCGAACAGAAAGTTAAAATCCAGGATTTGTTCTGACACCCATGAAAGCTATTTTGAGTCTTATTGTGCTGATGACGCTCTGGGTTCCGGCAAAGGCCTCGGCGCCGCGTGACACTCTCACGGCCGAGCGGGCCTATACCAGCGAGTTCCTGGACACCGTGAACCTGAAGAGGCGCTTCATAATGAACGACTACACTTCGGTCGGCGTCCAGTGGGGCTATTCGCTGTCCAGGATGACGTTCAACCCGCCCCGCAACGGCCAGACGCTGCTGCCGTCGCCCAAAAACTTCGGCATCACCTATACCCGCTACTGCAAGATGTTCGGATATATGCCCTATTTCGGCTTCCAGGCCGGGCTTTTCTACGGTCAGGACGGCTTCCGGACCAAGAGCGCTGCCGACGAGGAGACCGGCGCCCGCTACAACATAGAGGGAATCTACGAGACGGTCTATGACTATGTGGAGGTGCCTCTGCTGGCGATTTTCCATGTGGATTCCGGCATGTTCCGCATAGAGGCCAACGTGGGCCCTTACGGAGCTTACCGGCTGTCGGTGAGCAGGACCGGGAACGAGACGCTCGCGGAGGAGTTCAAGGACAGTTTCCGCGACTATGACCGCCGCGTGGACTATGGAATCAAGGGCGGACTCGGAGTGGCTTTTCTCTTCGACCCCGTGGAGTTCCACATCGGCGGGCAGGTCCGCTATGGATTTTCGTCCACCTGCAAGCCGGACTATTACAGCCAGTATTATTACCGCTATGCGCAACCCTTTGACATAATCATTTCGGCGGGGGTGCAGTTCCAGCTCACCAAGCGCAGCGGAAAGACCAGGGCGGCCCTTCGCAGGGAAGCCATGGAAATCGTAAAAGGAGAACTTGAAAAATGAAGACATTGACAGTCACAGCCGGCAACGTCGCCATCGGAGGCGGCCGGAGCGCCGTCGTGCAGACGATGTGCAACACCCATACCTATGACGTGGAGGGCACCCTGGCGCAGTGCCGCAGGATGCATGAGGCGGGAGCGGAGCTGATCAGGATCACCTGCCCCGGAATGAATGACGTGCCTCACATGAAGGAGATTCATGACAGGCTGCGGGCCGAGGGCATCGGCACACCCATAGTGGCGGACATCCATTTCTCGTCGCAGACGGCCATTGCGGTGGCTCCTTTTGTGGAGAAGGTCCGCATCAATCCGGGCAACTTCAACAAGGACTTCGACAAGGCCAAGGAGCAGCTCGCGGAGCTGCTTAAGGTCTGCAAGGAGCACGGCACGGCCATACGCATAGGCCTGAATCACGGCTCGCTCGGGGAGAGGATCACTTCGCTTTATGGCGACACTCCCCTGGCCATGTCCAAGGCTGCGATGGAGTGGATTGACCTGTGTGTGGCCAATGATTTCCGTAATCTGGTGGTGTCTCTGAAGTCCAGCAACACTTCGGTGATGGTGCAGGCCTACCGCCTGCTGGCCAGGGCCATGGAGGAGAAGGGACTGTGTTTCCCGCTGCATGTGGGCGTGACTGAGGCCGGCAACGGGGATTCCGGCAGGATTAAGTCCTGTGTGGGCATATCCGCGCTGCTTTCCGAGGGCCTGGGCGACACCATAAGGGTTTCGCTGACTGAGGACCCGGTCAATGAGATTCCGGTTGCGCGCTATCTTTCGGACAGATATGCCGGAAAGCTGAGTTCGTCGCTGGTGAGCGAGAGGCTGGAGGGCCGCACCGCCTATGCCGTCTATGACGCGCCGTCGAGGGAAAGGCTGCTGCTTGACTTTTCCTGTGACTATGGCAGGAAGCTGCTGGACAAGGAGCTGGATGATGTGAAGATTTCGGGGACTTATGCCGGGGAGAACGGCGAGAAGGTTTCCATAGAGGAGTCCGGGCTTGCCGACTATCTTGAGGATGAGCTGCTGCAGGCCACGCGGCGCCGTTTCTATAAGCCGGAGTATATTGCCTGCCCCGGCTGCGGGAGGACGATGTATGACCTTCAGGAGGCTTTTGAGGCCGTGAAGGAGAAAACTTCGCACCTGAAGAATACCGTGATTGCGGTGATGGGGTGCATAGTGAACGGGCCCGGAGAGATGGCGGATGCGGACTGGGGCTATGTGGGGGAAGGAAACCATATGGTCTCCATCTATAAGGGCAAGACTCCGGTGCTGCGCCATGTGCCTGACACCGAAGCCGTTGACAAGCTCGTCGAGCTCATCGAAAA
>CAZIFT010000006.1:29768-39584 GCA_964538395.1 uncultured Muribaculaceae bacterium | reverse complement strand
CCACGGCATCAAGGCCATCGTCGGCGGCTGATTTCCCGCCCTCAAAAACTAAAAAAGGCTGACTAAATTCTTAGTCAGCCTTTTTTATATATCTATGAATCAGCGTCTGGCTACCCGCGTCGGCGGGACTTCGTTCGCAAGTCTGCGACTTGCTGCACTCCGGCCCTCCCATTGCCATCTGCGTCATCGCTTCGCGATAACTTGCTGTCAACGGGCCCCTCCCGCTACTCGAGTCCGCGGGTGGACACGCCCGCCGACGCGGGTAGCCAGACGCTTCTGAGTTCTGTCAGGCGGCGGCAAAATACCCGACCGCCTGACGGATCTCTGTTAGAGATATTGGGCGGTGATGGCGGAGGAGGCGGCCATCTCGGCGGGGGTGCCGCGGAAGGTGACGGTGCCGCCGTTCTCGCCGGCGCCCGGCCCCAGCTCAATCACATAATCCGCACTCCGGATGACATCAGTATTATGCTCAATCAGCCACACGCTGTTGCCGCCCGACACCATCCTGTCAAACACTCCCAGGATGTGCAGAATGTCCTTGATATGCAGGCCGTCGGTGGGCTCGTCGATGATGAACAGCTTCCCCTTGTCGCCCAGATAAGAAGCCAGCTTCAGCCTCTGCAGCTCGCCGCCCGAAAGCGTCGAGAGCGCCTGATTCAGATGCAGATAGCCAAGACCCACATCCATCATCGGCTTCAGCTTCTCCTCTATGGGAGTGCCCTTGAAAAACATCGAAGCCAGACGCACGGTCAGGTCCATCACCTGAGCTATGTTGAGCTTCTCGCGGGTGGTCGGGCTTTCTACGGTATATTTCAGAGCCTCAGGCGAATAGCGCAGACCGCCGCAGGCCTCGCAGGTCGTCTCGATCGAATCCATAAAGGCCATCTCCGACACGATCACGCCCTTGCCGCCGCACACGGGGCATGCCCCCTTGCCGTTGAACGAGAAATAATCCTCCTTCATCCGGTTCGCCTTCGCGAAAATCTTCCTTATGTCCGGAGCTACGTCCATATAAGTGGCCGGCGTGGACCTCAGGCTCACGCCTATGCTCTTCTGGCTTATATACACGACCTCCTCCGGCTTCGGCCAGCTGTTGCGCAGGCACTCCATCAGCGAGCTCTTTCCCGAACCGGCCACTCCGGCCACCACGCCGAACACCCCCAGAGGGATGTCTATGTCCACATTCTTCAGATTGTGCAGCGAAGCGCCCCTGATCGGGTACCAGCCCTTCGGAACGCGCGGCGAAGCCTTGAACGGGCACTTCTCCTCAATCATCTTGCCGGTGCTCGTCCCGCTCTTCAGCAGCTCCTCATAGCTGCCCTGGAACATGATCTCGCCGCCGAGCATTCCGGCGCCCGGACCCATGTCCACAATGTGGTCGGCAATCTTGATCATCTCCTTGTGATGCTCCACAAGAATCACGGTGTTGCCATGGTCGCGGAGCTGGGCCACCGACTTCTTCATCAGCTCGATGTCGTGGTTGTGAAGACCCACGCTCGGCTCGTCCAGGATATAAAGCACATCCGAGAGCGAAGAATTGATATACTTCGCAATCTTGCAGCGCTGCGCCTCACCGCCCGAAAGCGTGCCCACGGGGCGGCTCAGGCTCAGATAGCCCAGACCGATCTCCTCCAGCGCGTCCAGCCTCTCGCCTATGGCCTTCTTCAAATCGACGGCCAGCGGGTCCGAAAGCGCATGGATCCATGCATTAAGCTTGGTTATGGAAAGGTCGCAGACCTCGGCTATATTCTTCCCCTCGATCTTGCAGGACAGCACCTTGCTGCTGAGCCTGGTGCCGCCGCAGTCCGGGCATGTGCCCATCGTGAGCATAGGATTGAGCACGGCGCTGTGCAGAAGGCCCTCCTCGGAGTTGATGATGCTCCTGTACATTCGGGGGATAAGACCCTCATATTTGGCCGTCTTGGGCCAGTTGGACGGCGGATTCTTCAGCTTGATCTGCGGGCTGTTCAGGAACAGGTCCAGCTCCTCGGGGCTATAGTCCTTGATCTTCTTGTCCAGGTCGAACAGGCCGCTGTGCGCATAGCGTATCCACCGCCATCCGCCCTTGTGGAAGGCGATATAGTGGATGGTGTCCTCGTCGTTCAGGCTCTTGTCGAAGTCCACCAGCTTGTGGATGTCCAGCTCGCGGATCTCGCCCAGGCCCGAGCATCTCGGGCAGCAGCCCTGCGGGTTGTTGAAGCTGAAAGAGTCCGAATAGCCGACAAAAGGCTTTCCCACCCTCGAAAAGAGCAGGCGCACCAGCGAATAGATGTCGGTATAGGTCCCCACTGTGGAGCGGGAATTCTGGGCCGGCTTCTTCTGGTCTATGACTATGGCTATGGGCAGACCCTCGATCCTGTCCACATGCGGCCTTCCATATTTCGGAAGATACTGCTGGACAAAAGAAGGGAAGGTGTCGTTAAGTTCGCGCCGCGACTTTGCGGCAATCGTGTCCATCACCAGGGAACTCTTCCCGGATCCGGACACGCCCGTGAAAACCGTTATCTTGTATTTGGGGATCTCCAGGGAGAGATTCTTCAGATTGTTCTCCCTCGCGCCCCTGACCGTGATCCTGTCTGTCGTCATCTTTCAATGGTGGCCTCTCTGTCCGGTCCGACCGAAATGATGCGGATGGGGACTCCGACATGCTGCTCCATGAAAGCGATATACTCCTTGAACTCGGCGGGGAACTCGCTCTCGCTTCTCACGCCGCTCAGGTCCTTCTTCCAGCCCTTGAACTCCGTATAGACGGGCTCCACGCTGGCCGCGGTGTCGAAAGGCACCTGGTCGGTCACCTTGCCGTCCACCTTATAGGCCGTGCACACCTTCACGGTGTCGAATCCGTCCAGGCAGTCGGACTTCATCATGATGAGGTCAGTGACTCCGTCGATCATCACGGCATATTTGAGAGCCACCAGGTCCAGCCATCCGCAGCGGCGCGGCCTTCCGGTCACTGCGCCGAACTCATGGCCGACCTCCCTGATCTTGTCGCCGGTCTCGTCGAACAGCTCTGTGGGGAAGGGACCGCTGCCCACTCTGGTGCAATAGGCCTTGAATATGCCCCACACGCGGCCCACCTTCGACGGAGCGACTCCGAGTCCGGTGCAGACTCCGCCCACGGAAGTGGAGGAAGATGTCACGAAAGGATAGGAACCGTAATCGACGTCCAGCAGGGTGCCCTGCGCGCCCTCGGCGAGCATGGGCCTTTCGGCGAGCCAGTCATTCACGAAATATTCACAGTCTATGAGCCTGAAGCTCTTGAGCCACTCGGCGGCCTCCATCCACTCGGCTTCGTTCTGCGAAGGGTCGCACTCATAGCCGAGGTCCTTCAGCTGGCGCACATGGCGCTCCTTCAGGCGGGCGAACCTGTCGGCGAAGTCGGGGGCGAGAATGTCGCCCACCCTGAGGCCGTGACGGGCCGTCTTGTCGGTGTAGGTGGGTCCTATGCCCTTGAGAGTGGAACCAATCTTGCCCTTGCCTGCGGCGGCCTCCTGAGCCGCGTCGAGCAGACGGTGGGTGGGAAGAATCAGATGGGCCTTCTTGGAGATGAGGAGCTTCTTGACCGGGTCTATGCCCATGGCCTCCACCTTGGCGCACTCTTCGCGGAAGGTGACGGGGTCCAGCACGACGCCGTTGCCTATGATATTGGTGGAACCGTCGCGGAAAATGCCGGAGGGGATGCTCCTCGCCACGAAATTCTTGCCCTCGAAATAGAGGGAATGTCCGGCGTTGGGGCCGCCCTGGAATCTTGCCACGGCCGGATATCTTCCGGCCAGCACATCCACCATCTTGCCTTTGCCCTCGTCTCCCCACTGGAGCCCGAGAACCACATCTATTTTAGCCATTTTCAGGAATATGTTTTCAGTTAAACGTCCGCCGGACCCCCGGCGCGTGATGATTTTCTAGAAAGGAAGGTCGTCGTCCGGGCCTTCGGGAATGTCGGCCTTCGGCTGCACGGGGGCGACGGGCTGCACGGGAGCCGCCGCAGACTGCGCCGCCGGGCGCGCTCCGCCCTGCCACTGCATTCCGTCCTCGCGGTCGGACTTCTTGCCCAGAAGCTGCAGGTTGTCCACCACGATCTCGGTGGTGTACCTCTTGTTGCCGCTCTGGTCCGTCCACTGGTTGGTGCGGATGCGTCCCTCCACGAAAAGCTGGGTGCCTTTCCTTATGTATTTTTCGGCCACCTCGGCGCTGTTCCTCCATGCCACGATGTTGTGCCACTCCGTGGTCTCCTTTATTTCGCCGCTGGTGCGGTCCCTGTACCTTTCAGTGGTGGCCAGGGGGAATCTGGCGACCTTTGCATTGTTTCCGTCCTGGGGACTGCCGTTATTGAGATAGCGGACTTCCGGATCTTTGCCCACATTGCCGATGAGCATGACTTTGTTTAGCGACATCGTAAGGTTGTTTTTATGTGTGCAATTTACGGAAAATAGGCGAGAAATCCCTATTTCTCCACAACTCTTTCCATGGCGGCCACGTCCGGAGTCTCCCCGCTCATCAGCGAATAGCCGGTCAGCGCCTGATACAGAATCCACCTCTTGCCGGAGACATAGGTGCAGTCCTCGCGGGCCCTGAAGCAGGGCGTCTTATAGTTGGCCTCCAGGATGACCTTGGACCTCGTGCCGGTGCCCCTGAAATCGTCGGCCTCCAGCGCGGCGGTCTCCTCCACGGTCAGCGGCAGGGTATAGATCACCAGGTCGCACTCCCTGAACGCGTTCCGGAAGTCGCTCATCCCGTCCACCATGAACTGATATTCGGGCACGCTCAGCGCGAACTCGCCGGCCTTGGCCTGGGTCCTGTTCATTATCACCGTGCTGTAGCCCATCTCGGCGGCTGCCACCGCGGCGGCCTTTCCGGCCCCTCCGCAGCCCACCACCAGGGCCTGAGGCTTCACGGAATAATATTCCTCTATGTTCTCGCGGACAAACTGATGGGCCTTGATGTAGCCCCGCTCGCCATAGACCTCATAGCACTGGCGCACCAGCCCCGGGAAAAGGGCCTCGGCCACGCTGAGTATGATGCCGGTGAAGTCGCTGTTGTGGGCCTCGATCTTGCCGTCCCTCTTCACCATCAGGTTGACTGCGCCGGTCTTCATGACCGGTCCCGAAACGCTGCCGCGACCGTCTGCGGCCAGGGCCACGGCCTGCGCGAAGGCGTTCTCCTTGAAGGGGGCGGTCACGTTTATGGCCCGGTATTCCTCCAGGAACTTCTTCCACGAACGCTCGAAGTCCGCGTCCTCGATGAGGTCATAGGCATATTTGCCGCCATATCCGGCTCCGAAGAGGGCCGGGCTCAGCGAGCCGGCGATCGGGTAGCCTATAAGTCCGAATTTATCCATTTGATTGTCTTTGTCTTACGGCCTCATAAAGCAGGATGGCCGCCGAAACCGACACGTTCAGCGAATCCAGCTTCCCGAGCATGGGGATGCGGACATGCCTGTCGGCAGCCTTCCTCCATTCGTCCGAGAGGCCGGTGGACTCCGTGCCCAGGGCTATGGCCACGCCGCCTGTCATGGGCGCGTCATAGTAGGGGAGCGAGTCCTGCAGCTGTGCGGTGTATATCGTGATTTTCCTCTCCTTCAGCCAGGCTATCGCCTCGGCCGAGGACGCTGTGGCCACGGGGACGGTGAACACCGCTCCCAGGCTGGCGCGGATGAGGTTGGGATTGTAGATGTCGGTGAGAGGGTCGCAGAAGATGACGGCGTCGGTGCCTGACGCGTCGGCGCTTCTGAGTATGGCCCCCAGGTTGCCGGGCTTCTCCACGGACTCCACCACGGCGATGAGCGGGTCGGGCCTGCCGAGGACAAGGTCCTCCAGGCTGTGGCCCCGGGCCCTGAGCACGGCGATGACGCCCTCGGTGCCCTCGCGGTAGGCGGCCTTGGAATAGAGCCAGCCGGGCAGCTCGGAGACCCTGGCGTCGCCGGACACTCCGGCCTCGCCCAGAAACTCCTCCCAGCCGGGGATGTCCCCGTTCACATAGAACTCTTCCGGAACATATCCCGCCTCCAGCGCATGGAGAATCTCGCGGCGCCCCTCGACAACGAAAAGACCCTTCCCGCGGCGCAGTCTGGATTTTTCCTGCAGGGCGAGAAGAGCTGTGAATCCCGGGTTACGGGCGGAAGTTATCCGTGACACCATTATTTTTCCTTGCCGAAGACCTCCGGGCGCATCTGAGGGAAGAACAGGACATCCTGGATGGTCGTCTGGCCGGTCATGAACATGGTCAGGCGGTCGATTCCCATTCCCAGACCCGAAGTCGGCGGCATGCCGTATTCCAGAGCGCGAACGAAGTCATAGTCGATGAACATGGCCTCGTCGTCTCCGTTGCTCTTGAGCCTGGCCTGCTCCTCGAACCTCTCCAGCTGGTCGATGGGGTCGTTGAGCTCGGAATAGGCGTTGGCCAGCTCCTTGCCGCAGACGAACAGCTCGAACCTCTCGGTGAGGGCGGGGTTCTCGCGGTGACGCTTGGTCAGAGGCGACATCTCCACGGGATAGTCGGTCACGAAGGTGGGCTGGATGAAGTTCTTCTCGCAATATTCTCCGAATATGGCGTCGATCAGCTTGCCCACTCCCATCGAAGGCTCGAACTCCACGTTGAGCTTCTTGCAGGTGGCCCTGAGCTCGTCCACTCCCATTCCGGCCACATCCACTCCGGCATATTCCTTAATGGCCTCGAGGATGGGGACCCTTCTGTAGGGAGGCTTGAAGTCCACTTTGTTGCCCGCGATTTCGACCACGGTGCCGCCGTTCACGGCAGTGGACACCTTCTCCAGCATGTTCTCCACGAACTGCATCATCCAGTTGTAGTCCTTGTAGGCCACATAGATCTCCACGCAGGTGAACTCCGGGTTGTGGGTCTTGTCCATGCCCTCGTTCCTGAAGTCCTTGGCGAACTCATACACGCCGTGGAATCCGCCCACTATCAGCCTCTTGAGATAGAGCTCGTTGGCGATTCGCAGATAGAGGTCTATGTCCAGTGCGTTGTGGTGGGTTATGAAGGGACGGGCGGTGGCGCCTCCCGGAATCGACTGAAGTATAGGGGTCTCCACCTCCAGGCAGCCGGCCTCGTCGAAATAGCGGCGCATGGTGGAGATTATCTTGGCCCTCTTGGCGAACACGTCCTTCACCTGGGGGTTCACGATGAGGTCCACATATCTCTGACGGTAGCGGAGCTCGGGGTCGGTGACGGCGTCATGGACCTTGCCGTCGGCCTCCTTCACGATGGGGAGCACCCTGAGGGACTTGCTGAGCACGGTGAGCTCCTTGGCATGGACCGAAAGCTGGCCGGTCTGCGTGATGAACGCGAAGCCCTTGATGCCTATGATGTCTCCGATGTCGAGCAGCTTCTTGAAGACCGTGTTGTACATGGTCTTGTCCTCGCCGGGGCAGATCTCGTCGCGCTTGACATAGACCTGGATTCTGCCGGTCTCGTCCTGCAGCTCTATGAATGAGGCCGCGCCCATGATCCTGCGGGACATCATCCTGCCGGCTATGCACACGTCCGTGAGATTTCCCTTTTCGGGGTCATATTCCGCGGCTATGCTCTTTGCCGTCGCGTTGACGGGATAGAGCGGTGCCGGATAGGGTTCTATGCCCAGTTCTCTGAGGTTGGCGAGGGACTGTCTTCTCTGAATTTCCTGCTCGCTGAGTTGATTTGCCGCCATTGGTTTCTTGATTTTATGCAAAGGGCAAAAATAAGGATTAAACTTGAGTTTTGAAATATATTGGGTATCTTTGTAAGAACGCCCGGGGGCGAAAAATCGGCCTCAGGCGGCGCAGAAGGAAAGAAAACGGTGATGCAGAAGGAAAGGAAATGGGTGTTGAAACAGCCGGCCGACCCGGAGACGGTGTCGCGGCTTTCGGCGGAGCTCGGGATTGACCCCGTGCTCGCGTCGCTGCTTGCCCAGCGCGGAGTGGACACCTTCGAGAAGGCCAGGGCCTTCTTCCGTCCCTCGCTCGATTCCCTGCACGACCCTTTCCTGATGAAGGACATGGACAAGGCCGTGGAGAGGCTGGAACAGGCCGTGGCCGCAGGGCAGAAGATTCTGGTCTATGGCGACTACGACGTGGACGGCACCACCGCCGTGGCCCTGGTCTATTCCTTCCTGCTCAGGTTCACCCGGAAGGTGGACTTCTACATCCCCGACCGCTATGACGAGGGCTACGGAGTCTCCTTCAAGGGCATAGACTGGGCCTCGGACAACGGCTTCTCGCTCATCATCACTCTGGACTGCGGAATCAAGGCCATAGACAAGGTGAAATATGCCGCCGGCAAGGGCATAGACATGATCATCTGCGACCATCATCTCCCCGACGACACCCTGCCTCCCGCAGTGGCGGTCCTGGACCCCAAGCGCGAGGACTGCCATTATCCCTTCGACGACCTGTCCGGCTGCGGAGTGGGCTTCAAGCTGGTTCAGGCCTATGCCCGGAGAAACGGCGTGGACTTCATGGACATAACCTCGCTGCTGGACCTGCTGGTGGTGAGCATAGCCTCGGATCTGGTGTCGGTCACCGGCGAGAACAGGGTGCTGGCCCATTTCGGTCTGCGCCAGCTCAACGAGAACCCCCGCCAGGGCCTCAAGTCCATCATAGCCCTGTCCAATCTGGAGGCCTCGCATGTGACCATAGACGACATCGTGTTCAAGATCGGCCCCCGCATCAACGCCGCAGGGCGTATGGAGACTGGCCGGCTGGCGGTGCAGCTGCTGACGGCGACCGACGAGAAGACGGCCAATGCCATAGCCGCCGAGATCAACGACAACAACAACGAGCGCAAGAGCATAGACCGGGAAGTGACCCGTCAGGCGCTGGAGATGGTCCAGTCCGGGAACAGCCTTTCGGCCGAGAATGTGACCATAGTCTATAACCCGCAGTGGAACAAGGGTGTTGTGGGAATAGTGGCCTCGCGTCTGGTGGAGGCGTTCTATAAGCCCACGTTCGTGCTCACCAAGTCCAACGGCTTCGTGACCGGCTCGGCCAGGAGCGTCAGGGGCTTCGACCTCTATGACTCGATCGAGAGCTGCGCTGACCTGCTGGAGAACTTCGGCGGGCACATGTATGCCGCGGGCCTCACTCTCAGGGAGGAGAATCTTCCGGAGTTTACGGCGAGAATCGACGAATATGTCCGGACTCATATGAACCGGGAGATGGCGGTGCCGGTGGTGGATGTGGACGCCAGGCTGGACTTCAACCAGATCACTCCCAAGTTCTTCCGCATACTCAAGCAGTTCCAGCCCTTCGGGCCCGGCAACGGCTCTCCGGTGTTCGAGACCGACAGCGTCTATGACAACGGCTCCGCGCGCAAGGTGGGCCCGGCCGGCCAGCATCTCAAGCTGGAGCTTATCCGCGAGAACCAGCCCTATCATCCAGTGCCGGCGATAGGCTTCAACATGGCCGGCAGCTTCGACCACATCAAGGACGGCAATCCCATCGACGTCTGCTACTACATCGTGGAGAACTATTATCGCGGCACCTCCACCCTTCAGCTCCGCCTGAAGGACATCAAAGAAAAAGAAGACGGGGTGATTTGAGGGTTCCCGCCCGTTGCCGTGCTGCTACAAATGCCGCCCGTTGCCGGTGTGTCCATCTTGTCGTGCAGAGCTCGTCCATGGGTAGACCCGCTGGAGAGGGCTAAAAGGCTGATTGCTATGGAAGTAACGACATTTTTAGGACTCTACGTCCATGCGGATGTGCATTTCACGCATTGAGCGGCACAGTGGCATGGACGACCTTTGCAAAAGTTAGGACGCTATGCAAGCCCGGCCGGGCCCCTCGACGCTTCGACAAGCTCAGCGACCGCAGGCTCGGGGACCGT
>CAZIFT010000006.1:15641-29668 GCA_964538395.1 uncultured Muribaculaceae bacterium | reverse complement strand
TCCTGACTGATGATATCGGCGATTTCGCGGGCGACGTCGGAGCAGTCGCGGCCGTCGGTGTCGATGATGCGGGAGGCGGTGGCCTCATAGACGGCCGAGCGCCTGGACATCAGGTCCTTGACCCTGTCCTCCAGCTTGCCCCCGTCCAGCATCGGCCTGCCCTCCGAAGCCCCCTGCAGATTCTCCACAAGAGTCTCCACGGTGGCCCGCAGATAGAAATTCTCAGTGCGGTTCCTGATCTCCGCAGCCACCTCCGGATTGGTCAGTGTCCCTCCGCCCAGCGACAGGATGAGGTCGCGTCCCGTCGTGCCATAGACATCGAGCAGACACTCCACCGCGTCCGCCTCCATCTCCCTGAAGGCCGCCTCGCCGTCCTCCCTGAAAATCTCCGCGACCGAGCGGCCGTCCCCGTTCTCGATGAACTCGTCCAGGTCAATCAGCTCAAACCCGGGAAGCAGCCCGAGCAGATCCCTGCCCACCGTGCTCTTCCCGCATCCCATAAATCCGGATAAAGAAACTATCATAGGTCAAAAAGTGTCGGTTCTTCCGTCTGAGGATCCTCTCCGTCGCCATTGTCCGGGCCCTCATCTTCCATAGGCTCAACGACTTCCGTCTCTTCTGAGTCCTCCTCCTCTTCATCAGGCCCCTCCTTCTGCAGAGGCTCGGTGAACTCCACCTTCTCCAGCTCAGAGGCGCTGCAGCGCTTGCCCTTGGCCGCATAGCCCTTCTTCGCGATAAACTGCTCCGCATCCAGAGTCTCATCCTCCTTATTGCCGGCATATGTCAGCAGCACGCAGGGATACCTGTCGTCCGACAGCGCCACAAGAGCCGAACCCTTGGCCGCCGAAATGAACGAAAGCGGAGTGTTGTCGCTCTCCGGGAAAGAGAACCTCTTGATATAGAAAGATTTGGACTCCCCGTCCAGATACAGCGCGGTGAAAGTCCTGCCCGGATGATACTTCTCGATCCTCAGCACCTCGCCCTGATAGCGGTTGCTCAGGTCATAGGAAGTCGTGTAGAACGTGCCGTCACGGAACACCGCCAGAATCTTGTCATCGCCCGAGAACTGGCCGAGCGACACCCCGCGACTGTCCTCGTTAAGCCTCTGGACATCAGGGTCATACCATATCTCCTTTCCGCCTATGGTGGAGATGCCCTTGGACTTAAGCTGAATCTTCTGAATCGCGAACTTGGACACCAGGTTACCCTTGGACGACTTGCCCTTCACAGCCAGCGAAGAGAAATCATATTCCGTAGAAGTCTTCTTGAGCTTCGGACGCGGGCGGAAATAAATCTTCACGCTCTCCGCCTCGCCGTTATGGTTGGCCGAGAACCACACTATCGTCGAGCCCGGCTTGCCCGGAGTGATGTCATAGTCCTTGTCGCGGGTCACAGAAGTGATGGCGAAACGCTTGGCGTAATAGATGCTCTCGCGCCCGTCGCGGTAAATCACGTTATAGATGGTCCGCTCGTCGCCCCTGTTGAACACCCCCACATAGAGGAGCTTCTCCCCGAAGAACGCCTTGTCGCTCACCTTGGACACGCGATATCTGCCGTCCTTCCCGATCACTATGATCTCCGAGAGGTCCGAACACTCGCACACGAACTCCCCGCCGTCGTCCTTCTTCAGGCCTATGCCCACGAAGCCGGCCTCATAATTGGCGTAGAGCTTGGCGTTGTTGTTCACCACCTTGGTGGCCGTGATGCTCTCGAAACTGGTGATCTCCGTGAGCCTGGGGAAGTCCTTGCCATATTTCTTCTTCAGCGAAGAGAACCAGTCTATGGTGTAGTCCACAATATGGTCCAGACTGAAGCGGACCTTGGCCAGCTGCGCCTCGATGTCCCGGATCTTCTCGTCTATCGCCTTGGTGTCGAACTTGGAAATCTTCCTGACCGGCTTCTCCACCAGCTTCAGGATGTCCTCCATGACTATGTCCCTGTGGAGCTCGTTCCGGAACTCCTTCATCCTGTCGAACACTTCCTCCAGCTGAATCTCCCAGCTCTTCTGGTCCTGCTCGAGAATCTTATAGACCCTGTTCTCAAAGAAAATCCTCTCCAGCGAGTCATAGTGCCACTCGTCCTCGAGCTCGCCCGCCTTTATCTCCAGCTGCCTGCGCAGCAGGTCCCTGGTGTGCCACGTGTCATATTCCAGAATGTCATTGACCGACAGGAACTGCGGCTTGTTGTCCTTGATGACGCAGGCGTTGGGCGCTATGTTGCACTCGCAGTCGGTGAAGGCATAGAGCGCGTCTATGGTCTTGTCCGGCGACACGTCGTTGGGCAGGTGTATGGTTATGTCCACCTTGTCCGAAGTCATGTCCTCGATCTTCTTGATCTTGATCTTGCCCTTGTCCTTGGCCTTGAGAATGGAATCGATGAGGATGTGCGAAGTCTTGCCGTAGGGTATCTCGGTGATGGCCACGGTGTTCTTGTCGATCTTCTCGATCTTGGCGCGGACCTTCACGCTGCCGCCTCGGGCTCCGGCCTTATAGTTGCTGCAGTCGGCGCTGCCGCCTGTGGGGAAGTCCGGATAAATCTCATAGGGCTTGCCCTTCAGTATGCATATGGAAGCGTCAATCAGCTCGTTGAAATTGTGCGGAAGAATCTTGGAAGCCATGCCCACGGCTATGCCCTCGGTGCCCTGCGCGAGCAGGAGAGGGAAGCGGACCGGGAGCTCGGTGGGCTCCTGGTTGCGCCCGTCATAGGAAGTCATCCACGAAGTGATCTTGGGGTCGAATATCACCTCCTTGGCGAACTTGCTCAGCCTCGCCTCGATATATCGCGGAGCGGCGTTGGCGTCGCCGGTGAGTATGTTTCCCCAGTTTCCCTGGCAGTCCACCGCATAGCCCTTCTGGCCCAGCTGGACCAGCGCTCCCAGAATGGACTGGTCGCCGTGAGGATGGTACTGCATCGCCTGGCCCACTATGTTGGCCACCTTCGTGTAGCTGCCGTCGTCCATCCTGTACATGGCGTGGAGCACGCGGCGCTGCACCGGCTTCAGACCGTCCACGATGTGAGGCACGGCCCTCTGCAGAATCACATACGACGAATAGTCAAGGAACCAGTCCTTGAACATGCCCGAGAGCTTGTACTTGTGGCTGTCCTCTCCCAGCAGCTTGGCGAATTTCCCGGAGGGCTTGGCGTTCTCGTCCAGGGGGGCTTCACCCTCCAGCTCCTCCTCTCCGTCCTGCTTCTTCATCTCGTCGTATTCTTCATCCATGCTATATTGTCATTTATTCTTCGTAACCGAATTTCCTGAGTTCCCCGCGGCTGTCCCTCCAGCCCGGGTCCACTTTCACGAACAGCTTCAGGAACACCTTCTTCTGGAAAAAGTCTTCCATCTCCAGCCGCGCCCTGGTGCCCAGCTTCTTCAGGGCCAGGCCGCCCTTGCCTATGAGTATGCCCTTCTGGGAGTCCCTCATGACATAGATCACGGCGCTGATCTCATAGCGCTCCTCTCCCTCCTTGAAGGCTTCCACCTCCACTTCGCAGGAGTAGGGGATTTCCTGTCCGTATTCGAGCAGAATGCCCTCGCGGATTATCTCCGAGGCGAAAAACCTCAGGTTCTTGTCCGTGAAGGTGTCCTTGTCATACCACGCCGGGGCATATGGAATCCGCTCCAGCACGGCCTCCCTCACGCTGTCGAGATTGAAATTCTCGCGCGCCGAAACCGGGATGACCACCGCCCCGGGAAGAGTCTCCTGCCATTTCTTCATCAGCGCCTCCACCTTGGGCTGCGTGCTGATGTCGATCTTGTTGATCACCACTATGACCGGGCACTCGACCTTCTTGAGCTTCTCCACATAGGCGGCGTTCCTGTCGCCCTTCTCCACCGTGTCGGTGACATAAAGAATCACGTCGGCGTCGCCCATGGCCGTGTCCACATAGCCCAGCATGTTCTGCTGCAGCCTGTATTCCGGCTTGAGTATGCCCGGGGTGTCGGAATAGACGATCTGCCAGTCCTCCCCGTTCACTATGCCCATGATTCTGCGCCTCGTCGTCTGGGCCTTCGCAGTGACTATGCTCAGTTTTTCCCCGACGAGGGCGTTCATAAGGGTGGATTTGCCCATATTCGGATTTCCGATTATGTTGACAAATCCAGCCCTGTGTTTCTTTTCAGAAAGCTCCGCCATTACAGATATGCTCCCATCTTGAGGATGTTGGACTCGCCCTCCGTGAGGTATCTCCATTCACCCTTCTTGAGGCCCTTCTTGGTGAGGCCTGCGAAATACACCCTGTCCAGAGCCTTGACGTCATAGCCGAGCGACTCGAATATGCGCCTGACTATGCGGTTCTTGCCCGAGTGGATCTCTATGCCCATCTTCCTGTGGTCCTCGGCGTCGATATACTCGAGGCTGTCGGCCTTGACGTCGCCGTCGTTGAGGGTGATGCCGGAGAGAATCTTGTCCCTGTCCTCTTCGGAGACGGGATGGTCGAGAATCACCTGATAGATCTTCTTCTTGTCATAGGAAGGATGGGTCAGCTTCTCGGCGATGTCGCCGTCGTTGGTGAGCATGAGCACTCCGGTGGTGTTCTTGTCGAGCCTTCCCACGGGGAACACCCTGTAATCGCAGCCCTTGAGCAGGTCCATCACAAGCTTGTCGGCGTGAGAATCGCTGGCCGAAGTGACATAGCCCTTGGGCTTGTTCATCACGATATAGACCTTGGTCTCGCCCTTGAGGGTCTCGCCGTTGAACTTGATCTCGTCCTTGAGCACATTGACCTTGGTGCCGAGCTCGGTCACCACCTCGCCGTTCACCGTCACGACTCCGGCCTGGATCATCTGGTCGGCCTCGCGGCGCGAGCATACGCCCGAATTGGCGATATATTTGTTGAGGCGCATCTCCTCCTTGAATGCCGTCTGCACTGCCTCTCCCTCGGGGATCTGTGCGTCAGTCACCTGGGGACGGCTGTTGACCATATTCATGATTCCGGAGTTCTCGTCGTCGAAGCGGTAGCTGGGCTTGCCGAATCCGCCGTTTCTGCGGTCGGAGCGGCCTGCGCCCCTGCCATAGCTTCCGAAGCTCTTTCCGCCCTGGCGGAATCCTCCTCTCCTGTCTCCGTCGGAGGAGAATCTCCTGCCTTCGGAAGAGAACCTTCTGCCCTCTCCGTCGGAATCTCTGCGGAACGGCCTCCTGTCATCGGAATGTCCGTGGAAGTCTCTCCTTCCGCCGAATCCGCCGCTGCTTCTGCCATAGGACGGCCTTCCGCCCTCGCCATAGCTCCTCTTCTCGTATCCGCCCTCTCTCTTCTCGCCGTCGGAGGAGAATCTTCTTGTCTGCTCTCCGTCGGAATCTCTGCGGAACGGTCTCCTGTCGTCGGAATGTCCGTGGAAGTCTCTCCTTCCGCCGAATCTGCCGTTGCTTCTGCCGAATGACGGTCTTCCGCCCTCGCCATAGCTCCTTCTTTCACCGCCTTCTCTCTTTTCGAAGCCGCCTTCCCTTCTCTCGCCGTCGGAAGAGAATCTTCTGCCTTCCGAGCTTCCGTGGAAGTCTCTTCTTCCTCCGAATCCGCCGCTTCTGCCATAGGACGGTCTTCCGCCCTCGCCGTAGCTTCTTCTTTCACCGCCCTCTCTTCTGGGGCCGCCGTAACTTTTTCTTTCTCCGAATGATTTTCTTTCTCCGTCACCGGAATTGAAATTGTCCGATGAGCTGTAGGCTCTCTCTGAACTCCTGGGCCTTCTCGGTCTGAGTTTCCTGCCTTCGGCGGTGTAACCGCTCTTTTCGTTGTCTTCCATAATTGTCGCCCTTCTTGCGGGCCTTTTTAATAAATAATGATAATGATGTCGTGGCTCACGCCACAAAATAAACGTCTAACGCACCTTGAACACATAGGTTATGGTGCCTTCCTGGAGCGCCGGAGCGTCGCCGCTCGGGCTGAAGTGAGATTCCATCGCGGCATTTCTCGCCGCTGTCCATATCTTCTTGTCGCTGAGGGTGGTGCCTTCCGCGCCGGCCTCGGCCTTCTGCACGGAGCCATACTGGTCCACCCACACTCTCACGACCACTATTCCGGTCTCCTGGCCGGTGTATGCCGGCTTCGGCAGCACGCCCACCGTGGAGCGGCCCTTGAGCATGGCGTTCGGGCTTCCGGCCAGCTTGCCCTTGTCGGTGTTGCCGGACGCGTGGCCCGCGCGCAGCTTGTCGCTTATCTCCGAAGAAGTCTGCGGGGCGAGCGTGTCCTTGTCGGACTTGTTGTCCGGAGCATGGAACAGGGCCCTCCTGTCTATGGGCTTCTCCTTCGGCGGCTCATATTTCTCCACATCCCCGAAATCGTCGCCGGATGCTTCCTGAGCCTTGTTCTGTTTGGTTCCCTTCTCCTGGGCCTGCGATTTCTGCACCAGCTCCAGACCCTTCGCCACATCCACTTCCTCGGCCCTGGGCTGCGAGCCCTGGCGGACCTCCATGGGCATGGGCACTTCCTCGCGGCTGAAGTCGATCAGGAACGACTGCTCCTGCGGCGGGGGATAGAGATATTTCACGCCGTTGAACACTCCGAACGCGAGCAGACACAGATGGGCGCCGGCGGCAAGGGCTATACCTATAATCCTGCCTCTGGCGTCCTGTTTCCTCCTGCTGTCTCTGTAGTCCGGCATCTCGGGGCTGTTTTATTCCGGCTGCGTGGCCAGAATCACCTTGTAATGATTTCTCTTGGCTATGTTCATCACCGCCACGACCTCGCCCACGGGGACGGTTTCGTCGGCATAGATGGAAAAGGTGGGGTCGTCCTCGCTCTGCAGCAGTCCCACGAGGTCATCTTCCACGTCGGCGAAAGGCACGGCTGTCTCGGACCCGTTGATATGGTAAGAGTAAGTGCCGTTGTGCCAGTCCTTTATGGATACGCTCACGGTGGCTTTGGCCGAGACCTGCCCGGTGCTCTTCGGGAGGAGGAGCTTGAGGGCGTTCGGGTTCACCAGGGTGGAGGTGATGAGGAAGAAAATCAGCAGCAGGAAGACGAGGTCCGTCATGGACGACATTCCCGTCTCCGAGAGGACTTTCGTGCGTCTTTTAAGTGCCATGGCTACTCGGCTTTGTCGGCCGGCTCATGAAGGAGATCCATGAAGTCTATGGTCACGCTCTCCATCTTGAACACGAGGTCCGAAATGTTGGATGTCAGATAGTTGTATCCGAAGTATGCGAGAATTCCCACGATGAGGCCGCCCACGGTCGTGATCATGGCCGTGTAGATGCCGCCCGAAAGCAGGGTGATGTCTATGTTGTTGCCGGCCTGCGACATGTTGAAGAAGGCCTGGACCATTCCGAGCACCGTGCCCAGGAATCCGATCATCGGGGCGCCTCCGGCGATGGTGGCCAGGATCGGCAGACCCTTCTCGAGGCGGGCGACTTCGGCGTTGCCCACGTTCTCCACAGCGGTCTGGATGTCGCTCAGGGGACGGCCTATGCGCTCGATTCCCTTCTGGACCAGCCTGGCCACGGGGGAGTCATATTTTTCGCAGAGGGTGACGGCGGACTTGAGCTTGCCGTCGTGGATATAGTCCCTGATGTCATTCATGAAGTTCTTGTCGATGTTTCCGGCCTGATGGATCATCCACCACTTCTTGCCGAAGATATAGACGGCGACGATCGACAGAGCGAGGAGCACTATCATCAGCCATCCTCCCTTGGCGGCCATGCTGATCAGCGAATAGGACATTTCCTGCTGCTGCGGGGCCGTTGCGGCGATGGCCTCGCCCACGGTGTCCATGGAGGAGCCCATGGCATCGAGAAGACTGTCTGTCTGAAGAAGATTGAATAACATAGGGTCTGTTGTTTTTCTGTTTTCTAAAGATTCAAACTGCAAAGATACTTTAAAACAGCGGAAAAACAATCATGGAGGCCGTTTTGGGGGCCTAGATTTCGGGATACTTCACCTCCGTGAGGAAGAGCGCATGGCCCGGAACCGACTCCCCGGCGACCGAGCGGTTCCCGGAGTCGAGCACCTCCTTCATCCACTCCGCGTCCCTGCGGCCCCGGCCGATTTCCAGCAGGGTGCCCACGATGGCCCTGACCATGTTCCGGAGGAAGCGGTCGGCCGTGACGGTGAACACCAGATAGTCGTCCTTTCCGGGCGTGATTCCGGCCAGCGCCAGCCTTTCGGGTACATAGGAAGCCCAACTGGCCCGGGTGACCGTGCATATGGAGGTCTTATTGTCGCCGCCCTTCTTTTCGAAGCAGCCGAAGTCTCTGGTTCCCAGCAGCATCTGCGCCGCGCGGTTCATTTCGTCCACATCCAGCGGATAGCCCAGCCGATAGGACCTCCGGTCCATGAAAGGGTCCTTGTTTTTATGGATGAAATACATGTAAGTCCTTGATACTGCGGAGAATCGGGCATGGAACCCGTCGGGCGCCGCGGACACCGAATGCACACACACCGAAGGGGGTAGAATGGCATTTAATTTGTAGCATAGGTCCTCCGCGTCAAGCCCGGCCCGACAGTCGAAATGGGCACAGTAGAACATCGCGTTCACGCCTGTGTCCGTGCGGCCCGCTCCGGTGACTTCAATCTCTTCTCTCAGAAGAGTTTTCAGAGCCTTTTGAAGGCACTCCTGGACGGAAGGGTCTTTCGTCTGTATCTGCCAGCCGCAAAAGGGCGAGCCGTCGTAGCTCAGGAGGAGCTTGTAGCGCATGGAAACTGATTTTTTGCAAATTTAGTACTTTTATGGACAGCGTAAATATCAAAGAACTCAACGACCGGATCCAGCAGGAAAGCGCCTTTGTGGACCTCCTGACCATGGAGATGGGCAAGGTCATAATCGGACAGAAGCAGCTTGTGGAGAACCTGCTGATAGGCCTTCTGGCCAACGGCCACATCCTTCTCGAGGGTGTCCCCGGACTGGCGAAGACCCTGGCGATAAACACTCTGGCCCGCGCGGTCAGCGCCAAGTTCAGCAGAATCCAGTTCACTCCGGACCTGCTCCCGGCCGACCTCACCGGCACTTTGATATATTCCCAGAAGGAAGGCCGTTTCGAGGTCCACAAGGGCCCCGTCTTCGCCAACTTCGTGCTCGCCGATGAAATCAACCGAAGCCCCGCCAAGGTCCAGTCCGCCCTGCTCGAAGCCATGCAGGAGCGTCAGGTGACCATAGGCGACGAGACCTTCCGCCTGCCGGACCCCTTCCTGGTCATGGCCACCCAGAACCCCATAGAGCAGGAGGGAACCTATCCGCTTCCCGAGGCCCAGGTGGACCGATTCATGCTCAAGGTCGTGGTGAGCTATCCCAAGAAGGAAGAGGAGAGGCAGATAATCCGGATGAACAACGCCGGAGAGTTCCCCGCGGTGAATCCCGTCGTGAGCCCCGAGGACATAGTCAGGGCCCGCAAGGTGGTGAGGGACGTGTATATGGACGAAAAGATCGAGCGCTACATAGTGGACATCGTCAGCGCCACCAGGACGCCTGAGGAATACGGGCTCAAGAATATGGTCAACATAATCTCCTACGGAGCCTCGCCCCGTGCCAGCATATCGCTCGCGGCCGCTTCCAAGGCATATGCCTTCATAAAGAGGAGAGGCTATGTGATTCCGGAGGACGTCAGGGCCGTGTGCAACGAGGTGCTCCGCCACAGGATCGGGCTCACCTATGAGGCAGAGGCCGAGAATGTCACCACCGAGAACATCATCTCCGATGTGCTTAACGCCGTAATGGTTCCGTAATGGAAAACGCCCCTGAAGTCACGGACCTTCTCAAGAAGGTCAGAAAGATCGAGATAAAGACGAAGGCTCTGACCGCCGGGGTCTTCGCGGGAGAGTACCACTCCGCCTTCAAGGGCAGGGGCATGGCTTTCAGCGAAGTACGCGGCTACCAGTGGGGGGACGACGTCCGCAACATGGACTGGAACGTGACCGCAAGGCTGGGCGCCCCCTATGTGAAGGTCTTCGAGGAGGAGAGGGAGCTCACCGTGGTGCTGCTGATAGACGTGAGCCGTTCCGGGCTCTTCGGCACCATAGGCTCCGGCAAGCGCGACCTCATAGCCGAGATCGCCGCCGTCCTGTCCTTCTCCGCGATACTCAACAACGACAAGGTGGGTGCGCTCTTCTTCAGCGACAGGATAGAGGAGTTCATCCCTCCGAAAAAGGGCAGGAGCCATCTGCTCCATATAATAAGGAAGATACTGGGCTATGTCCCCAAGGGCAACGGCACCGACATTTCCGGAGCGCTGCGCTATCTCACCGACGCGCTCAAGAAGAAATGCACCGCGTTCCTGCTTTCGGACATGCTCGACGTGAGGCCCGACGGGACCCCCGCCTATGAGGATGCCCTCAAGGTGGCCGCATCCCGCCACGACCTGTCCGTGATAAGGGTCCATGACCGCCGCGAGAGGGAGATTCCCGATGTGGGGCTGGTCCATGTCAAGGACGCCGAGAGCGGCCGGGCCGCATGGGTGGACACGTCGTCGCGCAAGGTGAGAAACGCCTATGCCGCATGGTTCTCGAAGGTGAACGGGGCCGCCGACGCGCTCATGGGCCGGTATGGAATTGACAGCGTGGACATAGCGACCGACGGGGACTATGCCAAGGCGCTGCTGGGATTTTTTGCTAAAAGATGAAGAAGGTCAATATATTGTCTCTTACGGCCGCTGCCGCGGTGCTGTTCTCCCTTGCCGCCAAGACTCCGCGCGACAGGGCCGACGGCGTGTTCCTGCGCAATGTGCAGGAGCGGGACACCGTGCTGGTGGGAGACCGTCTGCAGTATGGCGTGCGCATGAGTTCCGTTCCGGACGGGACTGCCCTGCTCATGCCGGAGATAGTCACCGGGCCTATGGCCGGAGACAGCCTGGAGGTGACCGGCGGATGGGTCTATGACACGCTCAAAGTCAGCGGACGCGGGGACAAGGCTTCCCGCGACATGGAAATCTCCATGGAGCTGGTGCCCTTCGAGTCCGGCAATTATCTTCTCCCTCCGGTTTCGATGGTGAGGGTGGATCCCGGACAGAGGCCCGACACCCTGAGATTCGACCCTGTGCTGCTGGAGGTGAAGGAGATACAGATTGACACCGCCACCTATGTCCCCCATGACATAAGACCCCAGATAAAATATCCGCTGACGGCCGCCGAAGTGTTCCCGTGGATATGCGCGATCTGGGCCGTTGCCCTGCTGGCGATACTCTGCTGGGCCATCCCGGCCATGCTCAAGAGCCGCCGCGGAGGCGCCGCAGCGAAGCCTTCGGATCCGCCGCACATAGTCGCCCTGCGCAGGCTTGACACCCTGAGGGGCAACAGATACTGGGCTCCGGACAAGCAGAAGATACTCTATGCCGGGGCCACCGACGCCCTGCGCGAATATATCTCCGAGCGCTACGGCTTCGGAGCCAAGGAGATGACGACCGCGGAGATTTTCGCGGAGCTGAAGACCGCCGGTCTTCCGGCCGACCTCTATGACGGGGTGAAGGCTCTCTTCGAGAACTCCGACATGGTCAAGTTCGCCAAGGCCGCGATGCCGGACGAATACAATGCCCGGGTCGTGCCCACGGCCGTGAGATTTGTCACCGAGACCTACAGGGCTGAGGTCGAGGAGGAAGAGGATGTGAAAAAGGAGTAAGCGAATATGTTTTTTGAATATCCCGGACTGTTGTGGCTGCTGGCTGTGCCGGCGCTCATGCTGCTGCTCTATCTTTACAGAGAGCTGCGGGAGCGGAGGCCGCACCTGCGGGTCTCCTCCGTCACGCCGTGGACCGCGGGCGGAAAGGGAGGCATGGCCGCATTCAGGCATGTGCCTTTCGCGCTCAGACTGGCCGCGGTGACTCTCCTGGTGATTGCCCTCTGCCGTCCGAGGTCTTCCTCGCAGATGGAGAAGGTGGACACCGAAGGCATAGACATAGTGTTCGCCATGGACGTGTCCACCAGCATGCTGGCCAGGGATTTCACCCCCGACAGAATCAGCGCCGCCAAGGACATAGCCGTGGAGTTCATCTCCCAGAGGCCTTCCGACCGCATGGGAATAGTGGTGTTCGCCGGCGAGAGCTACACCCAGTGCCCGCTCACCACTGACAGGCCCACTCTGATAAACCTGATGAAGGACATAGAGACCGGTCTCATCGACGACGGCACGGCCATAGGCAACGGACTTGCCACGGCAGTGTCCCGAATGGCCGATTCCGATGCCAAGAGCCGGGTGGTGATACTGCTCACCGACGGAGTGAACAACTCCGGCGAGGTGTCGCCCGCCAGCGCCGCCGAGATCGCCAAGACCTATGGCGTGAGAGTCTATACCATAGGCGTGGGCGCCAACGGCACCGCTCCCTATCCGGTCATCACCCCCTGGGGCGTGCAGCTGCAGGACGTGCAGGTGGAGATCGACGAGGACCTGCTCAAGAAGATAGCCGACGAGACCGGAGGCCGCTATTTCAGGGCCACGGACAACACCAAGCTCGCCGAGATATATTCCGAGATAAACAAGATGGAGAAATCCAGGACCACGGTGGACAGCTTCCCCGTATATAAAGAGCTGTTCCAGAACTTCGCCCTCGCGGCGCTGGTGTGCCTGCTGCTGGAAATTCTCCTGAGACTGCTGACAAGGAGGCTTCCATGATCATATTCGCATCATACAGATATCTGGCGCTGCTTCTGCTGATACCGGTGTTCTTCATCGGCTATGCGCTGGCCCGCGCCGCGAGGAAGAGGAGGGTCGCCAGATTCGGCGATCCGGCTCTGGTGGGCGCGCTTATGCCTTCATGGTCCGGCTCCAGAGGCTGGCTGAGGCTGAGCCTGTTCTCGCTGGCCTTTTTCTTCTTTGTCATAGGTCTGGCCCGCCCTCAGCTGGGCGCCAAGCTCGAAGAGCGCAAGACCAGGGGCGCCGAAGTGATGATCGCCCTCGACGTGTCCAATTCCATGCTTTCGGAGGACTATTCCCCGAACCGCCTGGAAAGGGCCAAGCTGGCCATATCCCGTCTGGTGGACAAGCTCCGCGAGGACAGGATCGGTCTGGTGGTGTTTGCCGGCCGCTCCTTCGTGCAGCTCCCGATCACCAACGACTACATTTCCGCCAAGACTTTCCTCAGCTCGGTGTCCACCGGGTCGGTCCCGCTCCAGGGCACCGCTATCGGCGACGCCATAAACACCTGCATCAGAAGCTTCAGCGCGCAGAGCGAGAAGAGCCGTGCCATAATAGTGATCACCGACGGCGAGAACCATGAGGACGACCCTGTCGAGGCCGCCCGCGAGGCCGCCAAAATGGGAATCAAGGTCTATACCGTGGGCGTCGGCTCGGAGGAGGGCAAGCCCATCCCCATGGATGGGGGCTACCTGAAGGACAGCGACGGCAACATAGTCGTGACCCGTCTCGACGAGAATTCGCTGAAGGAGATCGCCCAGGCCGGCGGCGGAGCATATATCCATGCCGGCGAGGAGGAGTTCGGCCTCAATCCCATAATCGACGACATCCGCAAGATGGAGGACGAGGAGCACAGCTCCCAGGTGTTCGAGGCCTATGAGGAACAGTATATGTACTTTTTCGCCATCGCCCTGGCCCTGCTCGCACTGGAATATCTGGTGGGGGAGAGAAAGGCGAAGAAACAATTGTTTGACTGATGCTTAGAAGAATAATCATATCGGTGCTCGCCGCCCTGGCCCTCTGCGGGACAGGACTGTATGCCCAGACCGGGCACGGGGACGCGCGGCGCGGCAACCGCCAGTTCGCCAGGGAGAAGTGGGCGGAGGCCGACATAAGCTACCGCAAGGCTCTGGTGAAGGATTCCCTGTCGTTCGCCAACAACTACAATCTGGCCGACAATCTCTACAGGCAGGGCGCCACCGAGGAGGCTGCGAAGTATATGGACAAGGCCATAGAGCTTTCCGAAGGCCAGGAGAGAGACGGGGACGCCTATTTCAACCGCGGCGACTTCGCCATGTCCGCGAAGGACTGGCAGACTGCTGTGGACATGCTGAAGAAGGCCATGCTGGCCGATCCGGGCGACCTGGAGGCGAAGGAGAATTATACCTATGCCAAGAAGATGCTGGAGAACAGCCAGAACAACGGCGGCGGCCAGAATCAGAACAATCAGGACCAGAATCAGGACCAGAATCAGAACCAG
>CAZIFT010000006.1:0-15541 GCA_964538395.1 uncultured Muribaculaceae bacterium | reverse complement strand
CAGAATCAGGACCAGAACAACGACCAGAACAAAGATCAGAACCAGGATCAGAATAAAGACCAGAATAATCAGAATAACGGTCAGAACAACCGGGACCAGAACCAGAATCAGAACAACGACCAGAACCGGGACAATCAGGGCCAGAACGGCCAGAATCCTGACGGTCAGGACTCTGAAGGCAGCGGAGACCCGCAGATTTCTCCCCGCCAGGCCCGTCAGGTGCTTGACGCCGTAGCGGCCAAGGAGAAGGAGACGAGGGACAAGGTGGAGAAGGAAAAGGCCGCCCTGCTCAAGGCCCGCAGGCTGGACAAGAACTGGTGATGCGGACCGGCCGCCCGTTGCGGCGCCGGTGCATTTTATTGAAACAGAAGCGTATGAAGAAGATATTGGCAATATTGCTGCTGCTGGCAGCTTCGGTGGCGTCCTATGCCCAGAAATCCATCAGGGTCGAAGCTCCTGAGGTGGTCGGGCTGGACGAGCAGTTCAACGTGACTTTCATAATAGACGGGGAGGGGAGACCTTCTTCCTTCTCGTGGAGCCAGGGCTCCGACTTCCGTCTTGTGTGGGGGCCGCAGCAGGGCTCTTCCACCAGCATCCAGATAATCAACGGCAAGAGGTCCAAATCTTCGCAATATACCTATACCTATGTGCTTTCGCCTCTTAAGGCCGGCAAGTTCCGTCTCCCGTCCGCTTCGGCGACGGTCGGCGGCAACACGCTGACTTCCAATGCGGCGGAGATCGAGGTGGTGGCCGATGCGGCTTCATCTTCCTCTTCTTCCGCGGGGCAGTCCTCGGGCGGCCAGTCCTCGGGCCAGACCGCAGCGACGGGCGATGTCCCCGCCGGCGACCTCTTCCTCAAGCTCAGCCTCAGCAGGACCGACGTGGTGGTGGGCGAGCCCATAACCGCCACGCTGAAGCTCTATCAGAGAGTGGACATAGCCGGTTTCGAGGACGCCAGGTTCCCGACCTTCGACGGCTTCTGGAGCCAGGAGACGGCAGCGCCTTCCAACATCCAGTTCAAGAGGGAAAGCCTGGGCGACAAGATTTATGAAGCGGCCGTCATCCGCAGCTATGTGCTTATCCCCCAGAAGACCGGCGACCTGCAGATAGACCCCGCCGAGCTCGTGTGCCTGGTCAACCTGCGCACATCCAGGCAGTCCAACAGCATATTCGACGACTTCTTCGACATGGGCTACAAGACCGTCCGCAAGAGAATCTCCACTCCGGCCGTCAAGGTCCATGTGCGCAGCCTTCCTTCGGGCGCTCCGGCCTCATTCGGCGGCGGAGTCGGCTCCTTCACCATAGACGCGCATCTGAGCGCCGACACCCTTTCCACCCATGACGCCGCATCTCTGACGGTCACGGTTTCGGGCAAGGGCAATGTCTCCCTCCTCGAGGCTCCGAAGGTGAAGTTCCATCCCGACATGGAGGTCTATGACGTCAAGTCGGTGGACGGAAGCGACAAGTCCAGGGGCGGCACTTCGGGCAGCAAGGTGTTCGAGTTCCCGTTCATCCCCCGCAGCGCCGGCGACTTCACCATAGACCCGATTGAATATTCCTACTATGACGTCAGCAGCGGCAAGTATGTGACTCTCAAGACGGAGCCCATCGCCTATCACGTGAAGAAGGGCAAGGCCTCCGCAGGCGGAGCGTCATCTTCTGCCGGAACGCTCCAGGGCGTGGACCGCAAGGGCGTCCGCAATCTGGCCGAGGACATCAGATACATAGACACGAAGGCTCCCGATTTCGGGCACAGGACCTCGTTCTTCGTGGGCAGGCCCGCATATGCCGCAGTGGCCGCCGTGCTGCTCGCGCTTGCCGCCGGACTGTGGTTCTGGCTCAGAAAGTCGGCCGCGATGAGGTCCGACGTGGCTGCGATGAAGAACAGGAAAGCCACCAGAATGGCCATGAACAGGCTTAAGCTGGCGGGCGAGTACCGCGACAAGAACCTGGCCTCCGCCTTCTATGAGGAGCTTCACAGGGCTCTGCTCGGCTTCGCTTCGGACAAGCTCAACATCGGGGCCGAGGACCTCAGCAAGGAGAACATAGCCGAGCGATTCAAGGCCGCCGGAGTGAGCTCCGAGCTTATGGACAGGTTTACCTCGCTGCTGGACGCCTGCGAATTTGCACGCTATTCTCCGGAAGGGGAGGGCGGAGCGCTGTCGTCCCGCTATTCCGACGCCGTGGACGTGATTTCTTCTATAGACTCTGCAATGAAGACAAAAAGTTCATCTTTCAGGTCGGCCACTATGGTCATAGCCCTTCTGCTCTGCATGGGCGGCGTCTCCCACGCCGCGCAGGACTATCCCGACTCGCTCTGGAATGCCGGAGTGGAGGCCTATGGACAGGGCCGCTGGGATGAGGCTTCCGCAGCCTGGGAATCTCTGGCCGGAGCCGGATTCGCCGACGCGAAGATATGGTACAATGCGGGCAACGCCCGTTTCAAGGCCGGGGACTATCCCGCCGCCATACTGGACTATGAAAGAGCCCTCAAGGCCGATCCCTCCAGCTCCGACGCCCGCTTCAATCTCGAATATGCCCAGAACATGATTCAGGACAAGATTGACGCCGTGCCCGAGTTCATATTCAAGACATGGCTGCGCAAGCTGAGCTATGCGATGCCGTCCAATTCGTGGGCATGGCTCTCGCTGCTGCTTTTTGCCGGTGCGCTGGCTCTGGCCCTGCTGTTCCTGTTTTCGGCCCGCACCGGCCGCAGAAGAGCCGGGTTCTATGGCGGCATAGTCCTTCTGCTGCTGGCCCTGATGAGCTTCGGCTTCGCGAGGTGGCAGTATTCCGATTTCGGCAAGGCCGACGGAGCCATAGTCATGCGTGAGGTGACTTCGGTCAAGAGTTCTCCCGCCGAGGCTTCGTCCACCGACCTGTTCGTCCTTCACGGGGGCACCAGGGTCCGCATCCTGGACACTGTGGGCGAGTGGAACAACATCGCTCTGGCCGACGGCCGCCAGGGATGGATAAGAAGCTCCGACATCGAGGTAATCTGACGGATTTTTCCTAAATTGGTGAAGTTTTGCGGGGAGACCGCACTGAAACCAATACCAAACTGTTGACATGAAACGAATAATCACCTTCCTCCTGGCGGCGTTTGCCGCTCAGGCGGCTTTCGCGCAGTCGGTTCCCGACTGGCAGGATCCCGAAGTGGTCGGAAAGAACAGGCTGCCGATGGCCGCCACTTTCGTGACCGACCAGAGCGCCACGATCAATCTGAACGGAACCTGGAAGTTCAATTTCCTGGACAATCCGAATCTCGCCGGCAACGGCTTCGAGGCCCCCGGCTATGACGATTCCGCCTGGGGGACGATTCCCGTGCCCGGTCTGTGGGAGATGAACGGCTATGACGATCCGATGTATGTCAACAACGGCTTCGGCTGGCGCGGCCATTTCAAGGACAATCCGCCGGAGGTGCCCTATCTGGACAACCATGTGGGACAGTACAGGAAAGAGGTGAACATAGACAAGTCGTGGACGGGCAAGCAGATCTGCATCTGCGTGGGCTCCGCCACTTCCAACCTGCGCGTGTGGGTGAACGGGCGCGAGGTGGGCTATAGCGAGGACTCCAAGCTGGAGGCCCGTTTCGACATCACGAAATATGTCCGTCCCGGAAAGAACCTGATCGCCATGGAGGTCTATCGCTGGTGCGACGGCTCCTATCTCGAGGACCAGGACTTTTTCCGTCTCGGCGGCATAGCCAGAGGTGCATATATCTATACCAGAGAGAAATACCGCATTGAGGACGTGAACATTCTCGCCGACATGCATGGCAATCTCTCCGTCCGCGGCGAGTTCACTCCCGGCATCACCGCCGTGGAGTATGAGGTGCTGGACCGTGACGGGAAGACTGTCGCTTCCTTCAACGGCGCGGTGCCCAAGAAATATGAGGAGTCGGAGAACGGCAACGTGCTTCTGACCAGCGGCTGCAAGGTGGAGTCTCCTCTGCTGTGGTCGGCCGAGACCCCGAACCTCTATACTCTCAAGGTGAAGGCGAGCACCGGCAAGGGCGTGGTGGAGAGCACTTCCATAGACTTCGGTTTCAGGACTGTGGAGATAAAGAACGCCCAGCTGCTGGTGAACGGCCAGCCTGTGCTGATCAAGGGCGTCAACCGCCACGAGATGAATCCCTATAAGGGCTATCAGGTCTCCGAGGCGGACATGATAAAGGACATCCTGATCATGAAGCAGCTGAATATCAATGCTGTGCGCACCTGTCACTATCCCGATGACCCGCGCTGGTATGCGCTCTGCGACAAGTACGGTCTCTATGTCACCGACGAGGCCAACATCGAGTCTCACGGAATGGGCTATGGCCCCGAGACTCTCGCCAAGAGGCTTGACTATCAGAAGGCCCATCTCGCCAGGAACCAGAGATATGTCCACCGCGATTTCAACCATCCGAGCGTGATCGTGTGGAGTCTGGGCAATGAGGCCGGCAACGGAATCAACTTTGAGGAGTGCTATAAGTGGGTGAAGAGCTTCGACAGCTCGCGTCCCGTGCATTATGAGCAGGCCAGGAACACCTGGAACACCGACATCTTCTGCCCCATGTACATGTCGCCTTCGCGCTGTGAGGAGTATCTGAACAGCAACCCCACCCGTCCTCTCATCCAGTGTGAGTATGCCCATGCGATGGGCAATTCCATGGGCGGTCTCAAGGAGTATTGGGATCTTGTCCGCAAGTATCCTGTCTATCAGGGCGGCTATATCTGGGATTTCGTGGACCAGGCTCTCTGGGCTCCGTCCGACGCTTCCAAGACCGGTTCTGACCATTTCTTCGCTTTCGGCGGCGACTGGAACGAGTATGACGGCGGCGACGCTTCGTTCAACTGCAACGGAATCATCGCATCGGACAGGACTCTCCATCCGCATGCCTATGAGGTTGCATATCAGTACAGGTCCATTCTGACTTCTCTTGCCGGGCTTGGCTCTGACAAGACGGTCCTGAATGTATATAACGAGTATTTCTTCATAAATCTTGACCGCTACCGCATGGACTGGACTGTGGAGACCGACGGCGTGGCCGTGCTCAGCGGCTCGGTTGACAATCTCTCGGTTGCTCCCGGGGCTACGGGCAAGGTGACTCTGCCTTTCGGCTCTGCCGATCTGGCGGCCGGCGACACTTATCTCACTGTGCGCTATGTGCTTAAGCACCGCGACGGCCTGCTTGAGGCTGGTTCTGAGGTGGCATATGACCAGATGGCTCTCGCGGAGACTCCGGCCAGGGCCTGGACGCCTTCCGATTCTGCCGTGAGCATGGCCTCTGACGGAAATTCTGTGGTGTTCTCCGGCTCGTTTATGTATTCGGGCAATCTGGTTTCTGACTGGAGTGCTTCGTTCGACAAGAGCACCGGATATCTCTCGGCCTATACCGTGGGCGGGAAGTCTGTGCTTTCTGAGCCTCTGCGCCCCAATTTCAACAGGGCCGTGACTGAGAATGACCTCGGGGCCGCGCTTCAGAGTAAGTATGAGATGTGGAGGAAGCCGGAGCTTAAGCTTGAGTCTATGGATGTGGCCGCAGAGGGCGAGTCTTATAAGGTGACGGCTGTCTATAAGCCCATCGAGGGGCTTGCGCAGGTCATAATGACTTATGTGGTTCATGGCGACGGCTCTGTGGAGGGGACTGAGTCCATGCGCGGCGAGGATCTGGCGAAGTGCCCGGACATGTTCCGTTATGGAATGCGTTTCGCCATGCCGGGACAGTACAACACTCTTGATTTCTATGGCAAGGGGCCGTGGGAGAATTATTCTGACAGGGAGAGTTCCGCTCTTGTGGGACATTATGTCCAGAGTGTCACGGACCAGTATCATTATGGTTATGTGCGCACTCAGGAGTCGGGAACCAAGACGGGGCTGAAGTGGATGAGGATGCTGGACGGGAACGGCACGGGTCTGGAGGTGACCGCGGATGTGAAGTTCTCGGGTTCGGCGCTTCCTTTCAGCATCGAGGATCTGGATGTGGCTTTCCTTGGACCTAAGGTCTATAAGGAGAATGACACGAATTATCAGCCTGCGGCTTCGCAGCATTCGCTGGACATCAGGAACAGGGCTCATGACTTCGACCGTTCCAACGGCACGACGCATGTGACATTTGACCTTGTGCAGATGGGTCTGGGCTGTGTCAATTCATGGGGCGCGATGCCTTTTGACCCTTATCTCGTCAAGGCTCAGGAGCGCGACTTCAACTTCGTCCTCCGCCCGGTGAACAATTAGCCGAGGCATCTTTCAAAACAAAGGCTGACCAAGCGGCCAGCCTTTGTTTTGATATGAAAGTTATTGACTAGTACCTGTTGAGCGGACGGCCTGAGGTCATCATGTGAACCTTCTTGCGGACATCCTCCAGCACTGCGGCGTGAGCTGCGAGCTCAGCCTTCTGGGCCTCTGTGGGCTCCTTGGAAGTGATGGCTGCGATGTGGTCGGAAGCGGACTGAAGCACGGCGTCAATAAGGGCGACGATGTCCACCATATCCTTCTCCACAAAGCCTCTGGAAGTGACTGCGGGGGTTCCGATACGCAGACCGGAAGTCTGGAAAGCGGAACGGCTGTCGAAAGGAACCATGTTCTTGTTCACGGTGATGTCAGCCTTCACCAGCTCCTTCTCGGCCACTCTTCCGTTCACCTCGGGGAACTTGGTGCGGAGGTCAATCAGCATCAGGTGGTTGTCAGTGCCGCCGGAGATGATCTTATAGCCCTTGGAGATGAACTCCTTGCACATAGCCTGTGCATTGGCCATGACCTGCTTCTGATATTCCTTGTATTCGGGCTGCATGGCCTCATAGAACGAGACTGCCTTTGCGGCGATGACATGCTCCAGAGGACCGCCCTGGATGCCGGGGAACACATTGGCGTTCAGCACGGCGCTCATCTTCTTAATCTCGCCCTTGGGAGTAGTCAGGCCCCAGGGGTTGTCGAAATCCTTCCCCATGAGAATGACGCCGCCGCGGGGTCCGCGGAGAGTCTTGTGGGTCGTGGAAGTCACGATATGTGCATATTTCACAGGGTTCTTGAGAAGTCCTGCGGCGATGAGACCGGCGGTGTGGGCCATGTCGATCCAGAGCAGAGCTCCCACCTTGTCGGCTATCGAACGCATGCGCTCATAGTCCCACTCTCTCGAATAGGCCGATGCGCCGCCGATGATGAGCTTCGGCTTGCACTCGAGGGCCTTGGCCTCCATGGCGTCATAGTCGATCCTGCCCGTCTCCGGGTTGAGTCCGTAGGGGACGGCATGATAAAGAATGCCGGAAGCGTTGACGGGGGAACCGTGGGTCAGGTGTCCTCCCTGCGAGAGGTCGAGTCCCATGAATGTGTCGCCGGGCTTCAGGCACGCCATGATGACGGCCATGTTGGCCTGGGCGCCGGAATGGGGCTGGACATTGGCATATTCGGCATCGAAAAGTTCACGGAGACGGTCTATGGCAAGCTGCTCAATCTGGTCCACCACTTCGCATCCGCCGTAGTATCTCTTTCCGGGATAGCCCTCGGCATATTTATTGGTGCAGATGGATCCCATTGCCTCCATCACCTGATCGCTCACATAGTTCTCCGAGGCGATCAGTTCGAGTCCGGACGACTGCCTCTCCTTCTCTTTCTTTATCAGATCAAAAATCTGCAGGTCTTGTTTCATATAAAGCTCAAGGTTTATAACCCTGCAAATATACAGATTAAATTCTGTATTTTACCAAGTGGGATGGGCTTTCGGCATAGGAGAAACGCTATCTTTGCAGAAGGAAGACGCCCCCGCCGGAGGCGCTTCCGGATTTGCCTATGGACAGAAAGCTGCTTAATATAGAGCTCGGACGGATCTCGGCCGAGCGTTACGGCACCCTGCCGGACTGGGGGGTGGCCGTCGTGCTGGACAATGTGCGCAGCGCCTACAATGTCGGCTCCGTTTTCCGGACCTGCGACGCCTTCAAGGTGGACAGGCTCTATCTCTGCGGCATATGCGCATGTCCGCCCTCCGCCGAAATCCACAAGACGGCGCTCGGCGCCGAGTCGAGCGTGGGCTGGGAGCATTGCGATGAGACTCTGCCGCTGGTGGAGAGGCTCCGCGCGGAAGGCTACACCGTGGTGAGCGTGGAGCAGACGGTCCATGCCCGCAAGCTGGACGCCTTCAAGCCTGAGGCCGGGAAGAAGTATGCGCTGATTTTCGGCAACGAGGTGGACGGAGTGGACCAGGCTGTGGTGGATGCCTCCGACATGTCTCTGGAGATTCCCCAGTTCGGCACCAAGCATTCCCTGAACGTCTCCGTCTCCGCCGGCGTCGTCCTATGGCATTTCCGTCTTCTGCGCGGAGCATAGCAGCCCTTGCGGATGAGTAAAGCCGCCGTCAGTGCCAGCTTTTTTGGATGATTCCGGGGATAAAGATAGATTTGCAACATATGGAGGAAAGAAATGATATAGTGATTTACAGGTCCGATGACGGGTTGGTGACGATGGAGGCTATGGTTGACCCGAACGGGGAAACCATATGGGCAACTCAAAAGGCAATCGCTGCGCTTTTTGGCGTGACGGTTCCGAATGTATCATATCATTTCAAAAGAGTTTTCCAGAGTGGAGAATTGAACCCGGAAACGGTAATTAAAGAATTTTTAATTACCGCACAGAGTGGTGTCAGAGGCCAGTCCGATGAACCGGTGAAGTGTTATAATCTCGACGCCATCATATCGATAGGATATCGAATCAATTCTATTAGGGCGACCAAGTTCAGGCAGTGGGCATCCAGTGTTCTCAAGCGGTATATGCTGAAAGGATATGCTATTAATAAAAATACCGTCTCTGAGCAGAAGTACGAAGACCTGAAAAAATGATTTATTAGTCCGGTGGATTTAGTTTGACCGGAGCGAAGCGACATAAGGGCTTCTGCCCGCCGGCCGAAGGCCGCCGTGCTCCCTAATAGGGGGCTGTCGGCGATAGCCGACTGGGGGTTAAGAAGGCTTTAGCCTCTTTTCGTTTGGGCGTAGCCAAAACGAAAAGAGGTTGCAGTTTTCCCCAAAACCGCAACCTCGTGTGTAAAACGAACTTAACAAATAGACATGAAAAATGTTTCAATGTCAAGAGCAAATATAGAGATATTAATTCAATCTGCAAATAAAATTACAATCTAAAAGCAGACATATCCCCTACTTGCAAATTTAAAATAACTAAAACTTTTTTGCCGGCAAATCTAAAACAGAACAACTGTGAATCTGTAAGGCCCCCGGCAAAAGCTTTAAGTCATTCTTCCACACCCGCTTACTCGTCCCCGCGTATCGCCCGCACATCAGCCGCGGTGTCAATTCCCACCTTGCTGCGCAGCCTCTCCTTCGCCTCCTCCAGAGTCTCCCTGTGCTTGATCGCAAGATTCTCCATATAGATCGACACCATCGCAAGCGCGAAATAGACCATCGTCTGCAGCGTGATGCACGTGAACTGCGAAAGCCCCGCAGACAGGTCACCTCCGGCCACACTCGTGTTCATAAACATCCTGGCTCCGAAAGTGGTGGGGAAAATCCACGAAAACACCTTCCAGAATCCCGGGAAAGCGGCTGCAGGCCACGACGTTCCGGTCAGGAACAGACAGATCGGCGACATGAACAGGAAAAGCACGAACACCGTCTCCCTCTTGTTGATCAGGCTGCTCCACGTCATTGAGAAAAACACACAGTCGGCGACAAAAAACATGTCCAGCAGCAGAGTGTCCCAGAAAGAACCTCTCTGCGGCATGCCGAAGATGGCCGGCACTATCATCGTGATATACATGGTTATGCCCAGATACACCACCCAATAGGCCGCCCCTCTGCCCAGCACCACTCGTCCCACTCCATGCCCCGCCAGCCGGTCCGGAAGCGTCGCGAAACTCCTGTTCTCCTCACGCATCGTCCCCGCAAGCAGCGACATGCCATAGAACATAGTCTGCTGCACGATGACAAGCAGAATGGCCGAAAGCAGGAATATATTATAGGCAAAAGTCCTGTTATAGGGGCTGTTCTCGCCATAAGGCAGCGGCTGGACAAGCTGCAGAGCCTCCTGCCCCGTGTATCCGGCAGCGGAATACCTCTGTATCTGAATCTTGCCCATCTCCGCGAGCATCACATGATTGGCGGCCATCAGCGAGTTCTTATAATAGAGGAACGAGCTCATGTCGCAATAGACCGAAACCGTCGCCGTCCTCATTCCGGCCAGCTCATCGCCGAAGTCAGAAGGAAAATAGAATATCCCCTTCACCTTGCGCTCCTTCATGAGCTGCTCCGCCTCCGCCATGTTCAGACAGTGATATGCCACCTTCACCTCCCTCGTGGCGTCCACCTCGCGGATGAAACGGCGGGAGTCAGAACAGTCCGCCATGTCCACCACGGCCACCGGAGTGTCCTCCACCAGGCCGTTCAGATAGATCATGTTATACAGAATGGGGTAGGCCAGTCCGGCGACAAAGAAAATCAGCATCACTCCGCTGTCAGAAAATATCTTCTTGAGCTCATGGACAGCGATTTCCCAGAAATCCTTGAGCCAAATCCTTGCGTACGAATCTTTTTTCATGGTCTCTGAAAGCTATTTGACAGGGAAATTCTGATTGACATACGCTCCCTTGAGCCTGTAGAGCACCGCGAGCGGCAGGAACAGGAAAAGCAGCATATGCACCACCTCAGGCCACCAGCCGGCAAAGCCGGTCCCGAAAATGACCTCGCTGGCGTAGAAATTATAATAATGCCTCAGCGGGAAAGCCGGCGCAAGCCCCTCGATATAAGCGGGCATCGTCTCCACCGGAAGCGTGAATCCGGAAAGCGAGAAGCCCATCACGCTATAGAGCGAGCATACGCTCAGGGCAAGTCTCGGCACTGGCAGACAGCCGATTATGAATATGGCCACAGCCTCGCTGGACAGAACCAGCAGCAGGATGTTCAGGAACATGTTCCAGATGGACCCGGCTATGGGGAAATGATTCCAGTGATAGAGCATGATGATCATTATCAGGCCTATGGCCGAGAACAGAGCGGTGAACACCAGCAGCTTGCCGGCGAGAGCCGACACTATGGAATTGCCCGCCGTCTTCATCAGATGCCTGGAAGTCCCGTACTTGAGCTCCGCGCCCAGCGAATAGGCCAGCACCACAATCACCACCATCTCCAGGAAACCCGGCAACAGGATGTTGGGCAGGTAATAGGCATAGCTCGTATAGGGATTGCCTATCTGGTGGATGTCCACGCTTATGGGCTGGATCATTCCCATGATCGCGTCCTCGTTCATCCCCTTCATTCTCAGCACCTCGCGCTGGACCGCGCCGTTGGCGAGATTGATCATCGTCAGTATGTCCTTATAGGCAAGGGCTCCGCCGATGAAATACAGCGTGTTGAGATAATACTCGATCTGCGGCCTCCTCTGCGACTGGACTCCGGAAAACAACCCTTCGGGCAGCACGATTATGGAGGTCACCTTGCCGCTCTGCATGGCGGCGCGGGCCTCGGCGAACGAGCCGTATTCGACCACCTTTCCCAGCTGAGTGGCGTCCAGCTGACGCTTGAAGTTGCGGGAAAGGGAAGAATTGTCGTTGTCCACGACCGCTATGGGAAGGTCGTGCGGCAGTCCGTCCCGGAAGAAGGTGAGGCAGAACAGCGAACAGAAGGCTATCACAGCCACGGAGCCCAGAATATAGACAGGCCTCTGCCTGATGATCCTGAGTTCGCGCCGCGCGACGGCCACTATGTCATGCCATCTTCCCATGGTGCACTACTTCTTGACCTGCTTCACGATCACGGACATTCCGGGGCGCAGCCCTTCCACGGTCTCGTCGGGAACGGCCCTCACCTCAAAAGTCTTGGCGTCATACATGGCGGTCTCCTTGGTGGCCTTCCATGTGGCATAGGACTCTCTGACTGCGATATAGTTCACGGTGGCCTCGCACTCCTGCCCGTCGAGGGCGGGGATGCTGACAAGAATCTTGTCACCCTGGCTCATGCCGTGGAGATAGTCCTCGCGCACGTTGAAGGTGAACCACACGTCGCTGAGGTCGGTTATGGTCATGATCGGAGAACCCTGGCCCACCAGCTCGCCCACCTTGGGGAAGGTGGCGGACACGATGCCGTCGGAGGGAGAGGTGAGATAGAGCTCGCCGAGATAGGACTCGACCTCCATCATTGCACCCCTGGCCTGGTCCACAAGAGCCTCGGCAGCCTCCTTGTCCTCCTTCCTGGCACCGTTCACCGCGGCGTCATAGGCGGCCTTGGCGGCCTTGGACTGAGCCTCGGCGGCCTCGTAACGGGCCTTGGTCTCGTCATATTTCTGTGCGGCGACCACCTTCTGGTCATAGAGCTTCTGGACCCTGTCGAAAGACTTGCGGAGGACCTCCTCCTGGACCAGAGCCTGCTGCCAGAGCTCATAGGCGCCGGTGATCTGCTCCTGGCGCGCACCGTTCATGGCCTTGTCCCTCTGGGCGGAAGCGGCGGTCTCCACCGCACGGGCCTGCGCAAGCTTTGCGCGCACCTCGGGGGAGTCGATATAGACCACAGTGTCGCCCCTGTGGACCATGGAGCCTTCCTTCACATAGAGCTCCTCCACTCGGCCGGGAACCTTGCCGGAGACACGGTATTCGCTGGCCTCCACTTCGCCCTGAATCACCAGGGGCTTGGGCTTGGAGACAAAATAGCCGATGACGGCGATTACAAGGATTATGGCTATCAGCGCCACTATTCCAATCACCAGATTATAAGATTTCTTCTCTTGTGTCATGGTTCAAACTTCGTAATTTGCGATTCAATAAATTTCTGTCTGTCTCTGTTATTCTTCGGCTGCGGGCCTGCTGTCTCCGCCTGCCTTCAGGAGGTTGGAGTGGTTCATCTGCAGCTCTATGCCGGCGTCGATATATTCGGAATGGGCCTGGAGCCATGCCGTCTGCGCGGCAAGGACCGTGTTGGTGTTGATTACGCCCTCCTCGAATCCGATTGTGGCAGTCCTGAGGTTCTCCTCGGCGCTGTCGAGATTGTTCTCGGCCATCTGGAGCTTCTCCAGAGCCTCGGTCTGCTGAGTCCTGAGCTGGGTGACCTGGAGGTTTATGAGATTCTTGGCGTTCTCATACTGCGATTTGTAGAGAGTGGCCTCGGCCTTGGCCTTGCGCGTCTTCTGCAGAGCCTCGAAGCCGTGGAATATGGGGATGTTCACGGCCACGCCGACATTGAACATTCCGCCGAACTCCTTGCTGAAGCCGTTGTAGGGGTTGGGGTTGCTGACAAGATAGTTGGCCATGAGCGCCACCTTCGGGAGCATGTCCGCGCGGGCGACCGCCACTTTCTTGTCATATATCTGGCTGGCCAGAGAGAGACTTCTGGTCTCGGGCCTGTCGGCATAGATCTGCTCCATGTCCTTCTCCTCCATCATGTCGGGGACCGGAATGGCGTCCAGAGTCTCGTCGGCGAGAGTGATGTCGCTGTCCAGCGGCAGACCGATCTGCTTGCACAGCAGCATCTTGGCGAGAGTCAGGCCGTTGTCGGCCTTGGTCTTGAGCATGTCGGCCTCGTTGGCCTTGACCTTGATCTGCAGGCCGTCCGACTCGGTGGCGACGCCCTCGGCTATGGAGATTTCCACATCCTTCTGCATGCTGTGCAGGAGGTCGGAATAGGTCTCTGCCAGTTTTTTCTTGTTGGCGACTGACACTATCTGCCAATATGCCTGGTCCACGTCCACGACCGTCTGCTGATACTGCCCGTCATACTGCGACTTGGCCAGTTCCTCGGCAAGGGCCGCAATCCTGTTGGCCGCGATTATCTTGCCGCCCATGAACACGGGCTGCTGCAGGGAGACCGCTCCGACGAACAGCTGTTCTATGCTCACATGGAGCTTCTCGTCCAGCTGCGAACCTATCTGGTTTATGGTGGTGGCGATTTCGCCGCTCTGGAGCTTCTGCAGCACCCCCTGGAAGGTTGTGCTCGACATGATCTTCTGTGCGGTGGCCGGGTCGGAGGCCAGAATCTCCTGCATCAGGGATGTCAGGGTGTTGCTGGCGTTTCCTGTCAGAGTCGCGCCCGAACCGGTGAGGAGCGCCGATGTTCCTTCGTCCACGAAGGCAATGTCCTTTGTGTTGTAGAGATAGGCCCCGGTGGCCGAAATGTTGGGGAAATAGTTGGCCAGGGCGATTTTCCTGTCATACCCTGCCATCTCCACCTTTGTCCTCGCCTGTTCGAGATCCTTGTTGTTCTCTATGGCCATCCGCCTGCATTCGTCGAGCGTGAGCGGATTCTGGGCAAAAATCCCGGTAGGGAAAGCCGCGAGAAGGACAATAAGAATTGAGAGTTTCTTCATACCGATAACGTCAATGTGTCAGTTATATACGAACTTCTGCCAACTGCAAAAAAGTTGCCTTTTTTGCAAAAAGTCAGATGAATTTTAGGTAAATCGTTAGCCTTATGGTCCAAAAAAGCGACAAAAAACTAAAAACCTATGTCTTTTTTGAATAACTTGCGGAAAAATGGACACCCTGCGATGGACGAAAATTTCTATGAAGTCGATATTCCGCTGCTGAAAAAGCTGTTCCCGAAATATGCCGACGCCCAGCTCGGAGACGAGATGGTGATAGCCCATATAAAATATGACAAGACCACCAGATTTCTCCGCGAGCCGTTCCGCTTCAACGGCTATATGGCCATATTCTGCATAAAGGGCTCATTCTCCATGAGCCTCAACCTGAGGCACTACAATGTGCGGGAGGACTCCCTGATCTTCTGCATCCCGGGCTTCATACTCAGCATGTCGGACCTCTCGGACGACGACGACATCGAGGTCATAATCATAGCCCTGGAACAGAGCGTCATCTCTTCCATCCGCTTCGACTTCAAGATGCTGTTCTCCGAGAGCATAAGGCTTCTGGACAATCCGGTGCTGAGCTTCAGCGGCGATGAGCTGGGCATACTCAAGGACTATTTCGCCCTCGCGCTCAAGGTGGCCGGGTCCACGGTCTCCAAGAAGGAGGAGATCATCACGCCGCTCATCTCGTCCCTGCTGTTCGTGGTGGGGTCGGCGTGGTTCAAGAAATATGAGAAGGCGAGGGAGATAGCCAAGCTCCCGAAGCGCTCGGCCCGCGCCAATCTGGTCTTTGAGAATTTCCTGAAGCTGGTGACGGAGTATCATGCTTCGGAGAGGAATGTGAGTTTCTATGCCCAGGAGCTCTGTCTCTCGCCCAAGTATCTGTCGAAGATAGTGAAGGAGGTGAGCGGGAAGTCGGCTCCGGAATGGATCGATTCGTTCGTGATTCTTGAGGCCAAGAACATGCTGCGCTGCTCGACCTATCCCATAAAGGAGATAGTGTACCGGCTGCATTTCAACAGCCAGTCGGTGTTCTATAAGTTTTTCAAGAGCCACACCGGCATAACCCCCAGCGACTACCGCGAACAGGAAAAGAGTCGTTAATAGAGCGGCCGGCCTGTCTCTTCCGGGCGGGCCCCTCGACAGGCTCGGGGACCGCCGCGAAGGTCTCCGGAGGAGACAGCCAGATGTCAGAAAGCTGATTGACACAAAAAAGGGTGACTGAAATTCAGCCACCCTTTTTTGATGTATTTGTATAGACTTA